>NZ_NFZS01000002.1 GCF_003264855.1 Dyella jiangningensis
CTTCTGCAGGGCATACACCACGGGCCCCTTGGCCAGCTCCAACGCGATGGCAATGCGCCCGCCGCACTCCACCACCGGTGATCTTCTGAAGTTCGCCAACGCCCTGTTCGCCGGCCGCCTGATTGCGCCAGCAACCTTGCAGCAGATGATCAAACCCGGACGGGACGAGTACGGCGACGGCTTGTGGTCCTATCAACTCACCGCCAAGGGTGCGAAGCATCCGGTGATCAAGCGACCCGGTCTCATCGTGGGCACGCAAGCCCAGTTCTTCCACGTGATGGACCAGGACATCACCATCATCATGCTGGGCAATACCAGCGTGATCGACTCCGATGCCCTGGTGGAGGACATCGCCAAGCGCGCTATCCACTAGCGGCATACCGTATCGACGAGCAAGGGCGTGGTGCCGTGATCTCTCCACACCATTCTTGTGTCCGCTTCGGTCTACCCACGCTGCCGCCTGACGAGGAAACCGTTCGGACGTCAGCGCGACTTTACTCATGGCCTCGTTGCTGGAATTTTGATCCGGTCTAAACCTTCAATAAGGTTAGATGACAACGGACGGCTGGCTTCGACGGACACATCCGAACTGAAAGGGGATGCCATGATCCGCTTTGCGCACGACCGGGCCGACACCTGTCTTTCTGACCTGATCACTCAAAGGGACGGCATGCCGCTTTCGTGCAGAGAAATTTCCACGGCACTTATCGTCGATGATGACAACAACCTCAGGCTGCTGCTGGGAGAAATGCTTCAGATCCTGGGGCTGAAAGTGAAGGCCACCAGCAACGGCGCGGAAGCCCTGGCCCTGCTGGCATCCGGCGAGTCGTTCGACCTGTTGATGACGGACATCCGCATGCCTGGCGACATCGACGGGCCGATGCTGGCCCGCACCGCACGACACCTTTACCCTGCCATGCAGGTGGTCATCATGACCGGATTCGCCGGGGAAAGGGTGGCGGCCATTCCCGACGACACACTGATCCTGAAGAAGCCCTTCCGGCTCAAGGACCTCCAGGAACTCATCGTCCGGCTTGGCCAGCCCGCTACCGATCAATGACACGTCGACCCGGAACGCCGCCACGCCCTTGTTCTTCCATCTGTTCGCGAACGCGCAGGCAGCGTGCGGCCCAGCCCGGATGGTTTGGTCGTCTAGACGTTCTCTAACCCGGCAAACGCATCCCCCACGGCCTTGCTGAACGCGTCCATGGCGAAGGGCTTGGCGATCATCGTCATGTGGTAGCCAAGGAACTCCGATTTCACCGCGGCACTCTCGGCGTACCCGGTCATCAGGAGAACCGGCGTGGACGGATGTCCTTCACGGAACGCCTCGGCGAGCTGTCGCCCGTTCATGCCCGGAAGGCCCACATCCGAGATCAGCAGATCGATGCGATGGGATGCGATGTGTGACAGTGCAGCGTCCGCGTCGCGCGCGGTGAGCACGGCATAGCCAAGCTCTTCAAGCAGAAAGCTCACCAGCAACCGCACCTGATCGTCATCCTCGACCACCAGCACAAGCTGTCCGTCTCCTTTCGTCGCCTGTTCGCTCGCCGGTGGCGAGGCGACCTCGGCATGCGCCGGAGCCATGGGAAGGTAAAGCGAAATGGCCGTTCCACTTCCGGGGGTCGACTGCAGGTCGATATGGCCCTTCGACTGCTGCATGAACCCGTAGATCATGGAGAGCCCCAGGCCGGTGCCCTGCCCGATCGGCTTGGTCGTGAAGAAGGGCTCAAAGACGTGATCCTTGATGGCAGGCTCCATCCCCACCCCGTTGTCCGCCACTTCAACCACCACATAGCCCTCTGCATTGGCCTCCGCGCCGGTGCGCACAAACGGCGGGGTCGCGGCGCTTCTCGTGGTGATGCTCAGCGTGCCGCCGTAGGGCATGGCATCCCTCGCGTTGATGCACAGGTTGAGGACTGCGCTCTCGAGCTGGTTGATGTCGACTTGCGCCCTTTGCAACGGCTCGGCCAGGTCGACATGGATATGGATCTTCTCGCCGAGCGTCTGGCTGAGCAGCATATGCATCGAGCGGATGAGCGTATTCACGTCGACGGGGCTGGGGTCGAGCGATTGCCGCCTTGAAAACGCCAGCAGGCGCTGGGTCAATGCCGCAGCGCGGCCCGCCGCCTCCGTAGCAGCCCCCACCACCTTGCCGATGAGTTCGTCCTGGACGCGGCTGCTGACGATATCCAGCGCCCCAATGATGCTGGTGAGCATGTTGTTGAAGTCATGGGCGATGCCTCCCGTGAGCTGCCCCACGGCTTCCATCTTCTGGGCCTGCCTCAGCGCGTTTTCACTTTCCGAACGGGCATGCATTTCCGCGCGCAGGGCTTCCGTTCGCTCGGCCACTTTCTGTTCGAGCTTTGCCGCCGCTTGACCGAGCGCCTCCAGGGCTTCCTTTCGCTCGGTAATGTCGGTGGCAAAAAGGTGCACGCCATCGATTCGGCCGTCGTCGAGGCGGCGCGGAATGTAGCGAATCTCCGCGTCGCGTCGCCTGCCGTCGGGCGGCGTCCAGGACAGCTCCGCAGTTCCCTCCGCGCCAGCCAAGGCTCGCTTGAGAGGACCCTTGCGGGCTTCCCATTGTGCCTTGCCCAGCACTTCTTCAATGGTCTTTCCGAGCATGTCGCGCGGATCGATGCCAAACCAGTCCTTGTAGGCGAGATTGGCGAAGCGATAGCGGAAATCGGAGTCGATGAGCGCGATCAGGACTGGGAGAGAATCGGTAATGCGCCGCAGCTCGGCCTCACTTTCTGCCAGGGCCTTGCGGCTGGCAGCGAGCTCTTCCATGTGGTCCTTGATTTCGAATTGCTTTTGCCGGGACCGCATGGCTGTTGCCACGGCACTCAGCAGCGAAGCTGCACCAACGGGGCGTTCGAGTTCAATGCGGTTGAGCACCAGGCTTGGCAGTGGGGGTGGCCGCGCATCACGTCCGGAACGCGGTGACTGCAGCACGACAAAGGGCACATCCGACCAGGTCGGTTGCGCCGCAAGCGACTGCTGGATCGCATCGACGCCAAACTCCAGCGCCTCCTGCGTGAGAACCACGACACCGGTGCTTTCATCGATGTCTCCGGCCAAAGCCACCAGGTCCGGATACAAGAAAGCGTGGTAACCGTCGGCACTCAGCACGTCGACCAGGCTTTCTCCATCACGTTGCCAGGGCGCGATGACCTGCACCCGATAACCGCGCGTTGCCTCCCTATGCATCCCGGGTTTCCAGCAATGGCCCTTCATTACCCAGGAATTCGGGCGTTCCCGTCAGTACGCCGCGGAAGTCGGCCAGCGGCTCGCCGACACGCAAGCCCTTGCTGTCGATGAAAAGCTCGCGGATCGTGTCCTCGTGCTTGCCGCTGCGGTTCTTGATGACGGAGATGGCCTTCCTGATGCGGCCCTGCGACTCGAAAAACCGGAAAAGTATCACCGCGTCGGCGACATAGGACACATTGAGTGGCCCGGTATCCATCGAACCGACAAGGCCGAACTGGGGATTGATCAGGAATGTGGTGACACCGGACTGGTTGAGGAAGGCCAGCAGCTCGTGCATCTGCAGAAGCAGATGCTTCTCTTGCGGCATGGCCGAGAGGTACCCGTTGAGGCTGTCGATCACGACCATGGTGCAATGCTTTTCCTGCACGGCCTGAAAGACATTCCAGGCGAATTCGCCAGGCGGCATTTCGGCGGGATCGACCTGCGTGATCTCGAGCAGGCCGTCCTCCATGAAACGCACCAGGTTGACACCCATGGCCTCCGCGCGCTTCACGAGCGTATCGATGCGCTCATCGAATTCGTAGACGTGGCAACGCTCGCCTCGCGCGCACGCGGCGCCGATGTATTGCAGGGCGAGCGTGGTTTTGCCGGTACCCGCCGGACCGGTCAGCAAGGTGCTGGTACCACGCAGGAAGCCGCCGCCCATCAGGGCGTCGAGTTGAGGTACGCCGCTGAGCGTCGGTTCGTTGCCAAACTCGATGTGATGCTCGGCGGCCACGAGCCGCGGATAGACCTCCACACCGCCGGTCTGGATGCTCAGGTCGTGGTAGCCGGCGAGAAACGTTGCGCCGCGCATCTTCTGGATCTGCAGGCGGCGTCGGGCCGCGCCGAATTCCAGCGCGAAACGCTCCAGCGAAATGACGCCATGGCTGATGCTGTGCAGATGGGTGTCGCGATCCCTGCCCTCGCTGGTCAGGTCATCGATGAAGAGCACGGTCGCACTGCGCGGCGCGAAGAACTGCTTCAGCGCCAACACCTGCCGCCGATAGCGCAGCGGATCCTGCGCCAGCAATCGCAATTCCGAGAGACTGTCGAAGACGACACGGACCGGCTCCAGGCGCTCGACCTCCTGCTTGATCAGCCGCACCGTTTCGCCGAGCTCAACCTCCCAGGAATGAAAGACGGACTGGTTTCGCCCCTCGCCCAGCACCTCTTCGACGGAAGACAACTCGAACAGGTCGATACCTTTGAGGTCCCATCCGTGGGAGCCGGCCACTTCCCGCAGCTCTTCCGCGGTTTCGGACAGCGTCACGTAGAGACATCGCTCACCTTGACGCACGCCCTCCCGCAGGAACTGCAGCGAGAGCGTAGTTTTTCCTGACCCCGGCTGCCCTTCGAGCAGATAGAGGCGCCCGGCGGGCAATCCGCCGTGCAGGATCGTATCGAGACCGGGAACGCCAAAACGACAGCGACGAAGTGGAGGCATGCGCAGACTCAAGCCTGAGAGAGCCCGTATTAGTTGTCACCAGACGCTACGGTCTTGTGGAGACATGATGAAATATTCGTCTATGACCCAGGGCGAGACGTCGAACCGGGCCGCCAGATGAGACTCCAGCACGGATTTGCGGTGATGTTCTGCTACCCGAATCGGTCGTCTCGGTCAGTTCAGCCAGCCGCGTCTCGCGGAGCGACTTGCCTTCTGGCTCAGCCCGTTCGGCCCTATCGCCTCACTCGGGTTCGCCAGGGGATGCAGTCACTGACTTCAAGCCTTGGCATGAGCCGGTCGCGGATTAGCAATGGAGCGGCTCCGGTGCCGTGGACGTTCGCCGACGCTGGTCCGCGGCTTCGCGGTGGCAGCGCCAAATGCCATCGCACGAGGCGCCCTGACGCGAGCGTGCCACCTGATCTCCACGCCGATGTTCATATCGGCAACGGCGGTCCGCCGCCCCTTTCAAGCCCATTCCATAGTCCGTGGAAATCGCCCATCGTCGATCAACCCGAGACAGCCTGAAGACAGGCTTTTGGCATCCGAGCCGCCCGCGAAGCCCTTCCCGACGAGAGCAGCCAATCTTCTTTGATTTCATCGACTTGGAGGACACGACCTCCATCCGCGTGCGAATCCCGGGCGATTATGTTGCGGTGCAACTTGCATCGATCCAGATTGCGCCTATAACGCTAACCAAAATCACATATGAACTTATAGTTCGTATATGAATCGAACCTGACGGGTGGGCAAGGCGAGCCAGCACGGTCGCGGGGAGAGGTGGTATGCGGCGCAAGAGTTTTGATGCAGCCAATCGGCAACACCGCCAAGTCGCGGCCGGAGGTGGGTACCTCGGCGCAGGGAAACCATGATCCATGCACGACGTGGGTTCGGTCTACGGGCCGTGGTGGCTCACGCGCAGCGATGACGGATGGGTAACGGAGACATATAGACAAGGCCATCACACGGCTTTGCCGCGGCCCGGGCGTGTTGAAGCGTCTGTTGCGATTGGGGAGCGCAACGGAAGTCCCGCAAGCGAACGAATACAGCGAAGAGAAGTGAGTAGAGCTGGCGAGCGCACAACTCAAAAGCAATCACAACATTGAAGCTTCACGGGGAGGATTAGTCATGAGCAGCATCTGTCTACGACGCAGCGTACTCGCCAGTTCCCTGGCGCTCGCGCTTTTCACGCCGCATGTGTTCGCGCAATCGGCGTCATCGGGTAGTGATCAGTCATCGACGCAGCAAAGCGCGCAGACGGCGGCGCCGTCGTCGGACAAGCCCGCGAAGGCGGTGGACCTGAAGGCCATCACCGTGACTGGCTCGATGATCCCGCGCGTGGAGGTCGAGGGCCCCGCTCCCGTGGTCTCCGTCACCGGCGAGCAGATCAAGGCACAGGGTTTCACCACGCTGTGGGAGTTCCTCGATTCGCTGCCGCAGGTGGGCCAGCAGATTTCCGATTCGGCCTCGTGGGGCTCCAGTTCGGTCAACGCACGCTCGGTCAACCTGCGCGGCCTCGGCCCCGGCTTCAGCCTGCTGATGATCAACGGCCATCGCGTGGTGGACTACCCGCAGCCGTTGAACAAGCAGAGCAACTTCCAGAACTACAACAACATTCCGACCGGCATGATCGACCATGTCGAAATCCTCGCGTCGGGCGCTTCGTCGATCTATGGCTCGGACGCGGTCGCGGGCGTGGTCAACGTCATCCTGAAGAAGAACTACCAGGGTGACGAGCTGCAGGTGACCGGTGGCGGCGCCACGCGCGGCGGACGCAGCTACGGCGACATCAACTTCCTCGGCGGCAAGTCCGGCGAGAACTGGCACATCCAGTACAACCTGGAGAAGACCAACCGCACCGCGCTGTGGGGTCATGATCGTCCTTACCAGGATTCGGTGTCCGACGCGGGCTATGGCGCCTGGGGTCCGGCCGCACGCATGTTCGGCTACCAGTACGACGCCGCCGGCGCCATCGCGCTTTCCGCAAAGGGCGCCAATGGGCAGTACATCACGCCACCTGCCGGCACCTGCTCCAAGTTCACCAACTCGCAGCTGGCCCAATCGCACAGCGTCACCACCAACGGCACGCAGATCGCCAGCATCACCGACAACGGTTACTACTGCGCGCAGCCCCACCTGTTCCAGGACTGGGTGCTGACCGGTGGCACCCGCAGCACCAATGGCTACCTGGGTGGCGAGTACGATTTCTCGAACGGCATGCAGGTGTACGGCTCGGCCGCGCTGTATGACACGGTGGGTATCTCCAATACCCAGTTGAATGCGTTCGGCACCGGTCAGTTCTATGACCAGACCACGGGTCAAGTCATCAGCCAGGCCATCCGCCAGTTGACCGCGCAAGAAATGGGCACATCCGCCAACACCCACGATCGCGAGAAGAACTGGAACCTCGAGATCGGTCTGCGCGGCTCGATATTCGACAACCAGTTCCACTGGGACCTGAATCTCAACAGCCAGAAGTACATCGTGCGCGAGGACTACACCGCGTACAACCAGCAGGGCATGAACGATTTCTTCCTCGGCAAGCAGTTGGGCACGTCCGCCGCGGGCGATCCGATCTATGCGATGAACTGGCAGCAGTGGTGGAACCCCATCACCCCGCAGCAGTACAGCCAGTTCGCGGTGAATGGCGAGAACACCTCGTCATCATGGCTGGACCAGGCGCAGTTCCGCATCAATGGCGATCTGTTCAAGCTGCCCTGGGTCGACGACTCGATCGGCTGGGCCGCGGTGCTGGAAGCCGCGCACAACGGCTTCAAGCTCTCGCCTGATATTCGCGGTCTCGACCCGACCACGTTCCAGAACCCGTTTGGCGCCTACCTCACCGGCGAAGGCACCCGCCAGCGCTTCTCGTTGGGCACGGAGTTCCGCATTCCGCTGCTCGATTCGCTGACCTGGACCATCTCCGGCCGCGGCGACAAGTACAACGATGCCAGCAAGGCCGACATCGCCAAGACCTGGGGCACCGGCATCGAATACCGGCCGTTTGACAGCTTGTTGCTGCGCGGCAGCTACGGCACCAACTTCAAGGCGCCGGACATGCAGGCCATCTACCTGACCGGCTCCACGTCGCCGGTGGGTGATTACATCGACCCCCTGCAGTGCATCAACGCCATCAAGTCGGGCCAGTCCAACAGCACGTGGTGCAACCTGGTGCAGCGCCCGACCTCGCAGTACTACACGCTGTACACCAACGGCAGCCGCCTGCTCGAGCCGCAGACGGGTCACTCCTGGACGTATGGTTTCGTGTGGCAGATCCCGGGCGTGCAAGGCCTGTCGATGTCGGTGGACTACTGGCACATGGGCGTGGACAACGCCATCCAGTACCTCGACAAGGACACCGTACTGGTCGACGAAGCGGGCTGTCTCACGGGCGTGCAGGCAAGCGGCACCTCGGCGTTGTCGCCGTACACCGCGCACGTGCCCGGCTCGTCGTACTGCCAGATGGTGACGCAGATGGTCCAGCGCAATGCGGCCGGCCAGATCGTCTCGGAGCAGTCCGGCCCGATCAACGAGGCGTCGCTGTACGTGAGCGGTATCGATGCCTTGCTCGATTACAAGCTGCACACCGAAGACAGCGGCGATTTCCGCGCCACCATCAACTACACCAACAACCTCGAGTGGAAGCAGCGCGTACTCGCCTCCGACCCGCTGCAGAACACCCGCTACAACAACGTCGCGAGCCGCATGACGTGGATCGGCGACTGGACCAAGGGCAAGTGGAACCTGTCGATCTCGGGCGTGCGCGACGGCAGCATGCGTGCCCCGAACTACGCCGGCTGCACCGTGCTGCCCAACGGCATCCAGCCGGGCATGGTCAACATCGTGAATGGCAGCCAGTCGATCAGCACGGGCATCTGCCAGGTCACGCAGGATGGCAATCCGGTGACCGTTGCCGACTCCACCACGTACCACGGCAGAACGCCGGTGTGGATCACCTGGAACGGCTCGGTGGGCTACCAGATCAATCCCGACACCCGTCTGAAGCTCACCGTATCGAACATCTTCGACAAGGTGGGTGCGATCCCCTACTACGCCGGCGGCTTCGAGTTCGTCACGACGGGCCAGACCGCCAGCGAATACAACGGTCGCGAATGGTTCCTGACGTTCGACTACAAGTTTGACTGAGGAACCGAGAGCCGCGCCTTGTGGAGGCCGGCTCGGTGGAAGGTTGGCTTGGGTGACGCTACCCCCCCTCTCGGCGTGACCCGAGCTGACTTGTGGAGCGGATCGGCCCCGGCGCTTGCCGGGGCCGATTCGTTTTTGCATACCGTCCTTCGCAACATGCGATCGCCGGCTTCACGATCGACGCGGATGCGATGGCATGCACGCCAGATGGCATTCGCAAATTCCTGCCGCCTCGACACGGGCGCACATGCATCGCCTTGGCAGGCTCATCGGTGTTGGACTGAACACCTCGACATGTCGCAGTCGCCAAGGCGCCCACCAACAGATACGTCGCCGCCGGCAAATCAAGTGCTTACGTCACCCCATCTTGCTGCTCAAGGGTTGCCTCGCGTTCCCAGGCATCCACTTTGACGCACGGACGACCGACGTTTCTCATTGACCTCCTGCATCGGATGCCACATTTAGGCTTTGGCTATCTCGCTCGATGCACAAGGACACTTCATGAAACTCGGCATGATCGGTTTGGGACGGATGGGCGCCAACATGGCGCAGCGGCTGTTGCGTGACGGACACGAGGTCGTCGGCTTCGATCCGCAGGCGGCAGCGAGACAAGCGCTGGAGAAACACGGCGCAACCTCTGCGGATTCGCTGGAAGCTCTTGTCGCCGCCCTGCCCGCACCGCGCGTGCTTTGGCTGATGGTACCGGCGGGCGAGGTGACGGACCAAAGCCTGGACGCATTGCTTCCCCTGCTTGCGCCGGGCGACATCGTCGTCGATGGCGGCAACTCCAACTACAAGGACACCTTGCGCCGGGCGAAGCAATTCGACGCGCACGGCATCGCCTATGTCGACTGCGGCACCAGCGGCGGCGTGTGGGGCCTGGACGAGGGTTACAGCCTGATGATCGGTGGCGACGAGGCGGCTGTGGAACGCCTGCGCCCGGTATTCGAATCGCTGGCGCCCGCCAGGGACAGTGGCTGGGGCCGCGTAGGGCCGGTAGGTTCCGGGCACTTCACCAAGATGGTTCACAACGGCATCGAGTACGGGATGATGCAGGCGTACGCCGAAGGGTTTTCCATACTCAAGCACAAGACCGCGTTCGGGCTGGACCTGCACGGCATTGCCGAGATCTGGCGCCACGGCAGCGTGGTTCGCTCGTGGCTGCTGGACCTGACTGCCGACGCCTTGCAGAAGAACCCGGACATGGCGGGCATTGCCCCGTACGTCGCCGACTCCGGCGAGGGCCGCTGGACGGTGGATGAAGCCATCGAACTCAACGTGCCCGCGCCGGTGATCACCCAGTCGTTGATCGAACGATTGCGCTCGCGCGATGACGATTCGTTCACCGACAAGCTGCTGTCCGCCATGCGCAACGAGTTCGGCGGCCATCCCATCAAGAAGGAATGATCCGCACGGGCGCTGCCGCTATCGAGCGAGCAGCGCCTTCGCGCGCTCGATCACCGCATCCACGGTGAAGCCGTAGGCTTCCAGCAGCACCTCGGCGGGGGCGGACGCGCCGAAGCGTTCGACGCCGAGCATGTCGCCACGTGGGCCGACATAACGCTCCCAGCCTTGCGATACGCCCAGCTCCACCGCCAGCCTGGCGCCCACGCCAGGTGGCAATACCTCGTCGCGCTCGGCCTGCGTCAGCGCCTCGAAGAGCTCCCAGCTCGGCATCGACACGCAACGCACGCCGACGCCCTCCTGCTGAAGACGCTCGGCAGCCTCGACGATCAGGCTGACCTCGGAGCCGCTGGCGAGCAGGATCAAGGCCGGCTTGCCGTCGGGCGCATCGCTTAGCACGTAACCACCGCGGCGCAGCCCGTCCGCGGATGCCAGCCGTTCGCGATCCAGCGTGGGCACGTTCTGCCGCGTAAGCGCCAGCATGACGGGGCGATGTTGGGTCTCCATGGCCACACGCCAGGCAACGGCCGTCTCGTTGGCGTCCGCCGGACGGATCAGGATGAGGCGAGGAATGGCGCGCAGGTTCGCCAGCTGCTCGACGGGCTGGTGCGTCGGACCGTCTTCACCCAGCGCAATGCTGTCGTGGGTGAACACATGCACGACATGCAGGCCCATCAGGGCGGCCAGACGTATGGGCGGCCGCATGTAGTCGGAGAAGATCAGGAAGGTGGACCCGAAAGGCACCATGGCGCCGTGCGCGGCGAGCCCGTTGGCAATGGCGCCCATGGCGTGTTCGCGCACGCCGAAATGCAGGTTGCGGCCCCAGTAGCCCCAGCCCGCCGAGTCCGAGCCTTGCAGGTCTTCGCCCTTCGTCGCCGCCGGATTGAAATCACCCAGACCCTTCAGCGCGGTCTTGGTGGAAGGATCCAGGTCGGCCGAGCCGCCGGTGAACGACGGCACCCTGGACGCGAACGCATTCATGACCTTGCCCGAGGCGTCACGCGTCGCCATGCCTTTGGCATCGGCGGGAAATACGGGGATGTCCGCGTCCCATCCATCGGCGAGTTCGCCGCGGATGGATTGCTGCAGCTCGGCATGCAGTTCGGGAAACGCCTTGGCGTAAGCCTCCATGCGCGCGTTCCATGCCGACTCCAGCTGTTCGCCACGTGGGAGCGCGCGGCGAAAATGCGCCAGCACGTCGTCGGGCACCAGGAAATCCGGTTCGGTTGGCCACCCCAGTTTCTGCTTGGTTTTGCGCACGCCATCGACGCCGAGCGGCGATCCGTGCGCCTTGAAACTGTCCTGCTCCGGCGAGCCATAGCCCAGATGCGTGCGCACCAGGATCACCGTGGGCCGCGTGTGTTTGGCGCGCGCCGTTTCCAAAGCGGCCTCGATGGCGGTGAGATCGTTGCCGTCATGGATGCGGATGGTGTGCCATCCATACGCATCGAAGCGGCGCCGCCGGTCTTCGGAAAACGTGATGCCGGCACCTGCGGACAAGGTCACGGCGTTGTCGTCGTACAGGCAGATCAGCTTGCCCAGCCTGAGATGACCCGCAAGCGAGGCGGCTTCCGAGGCCACGCCTTCCATCAGGTCGCCGTCGCTGACGAGGGCGTAGGTGCAGTGATCGACGACGGTATGCCCAGGACGGTTGTAGCGCGCAGCAAGCTGAGCCTCCGCCATCGCCATGCCGACCGCGTTCGCCATGCCCTGCCCCAGCGGACCGGTGGTGGTTTCCACGCCGGGCGTGTGGTCGCGCTCGGGATGACCCGGCGTCTTGCTGCCCCATTGGCGGAATTGCTTGAGATCGTCCAGCGTCAGTTCGTAACCCGTGAGATACAGCAGGCTGTAAAGCAACGCCGATCCGTGGCCCGCGGAAAGCACGAAGCGATCGCGATCGAACCATTGCGGGTTGGCGGGGTGGAACTTCAGCCATCGCGTCCATAGCGCATAAGCCATCGGCGCCGCATCGAGCGGCAGGCCGGGATGGCCGCTGTTCGCTTTCTGCACCATGTCGACCGACAGGAAGCGAATGGTGTCGATGCATTTCTGGTCGAAATCGTTGGCCATGAGATGGTTTCCGCAAGCGCCTTGCACGTGGTCGTTTCGATCGGCCGAATGGCGATGGCGATGCCCTTCCCTGCGCCGCGGCATTCAGGACGCCTTGGCGCTGCGAAGCTCCTCGCTCTTTTCGACGATGCGCCGTAGCAGTTCCTTCCAGGATGTGACGAACGCCTCCGCGCCTTCCTTTTGAAGCCGCACGGCCAGTTCATCCGTATCCACGCCCGCTTTCGCGAATCGAGCCAGCACCGCCTCGGCGTCGACGCTGTCCTTGGCCATCACCCCGTTGACTGTTCCATGCTCGGCGAAGGCCTTCAGTGTCTTCTCGGGCATCGTGTTGATCGTGTCGGGAGAAGCCAGCGCTTCGACATACAAGGTATCGGAAGCATGGGGATCCTTGGTTCCCGTACTCGCCCACAACAGGCGCTGCGGCAGTGCGCCGGCGTCGGCAAGCGCGCGCCAGCGCGGCGACGCCAACAGCTCGCGGTACGCACGGTAGACCGTGCCGCCGACCGCCACGCCCAGCGTGTTGCGCAGTGCTTCGGGCACCTTGTCCTTGACGGCGACATCCCAGCGGCTGACGAAGAGCGATGCGACGGAACACACTTCCGGCTTCAACCCTTCCTTGAGCCTGCGCTCGATGCCTCGCATGTACGCCTCGGCGGCGGCCACGTATTGATCGCGCGAGAACAGCAGGGTCACGTTGATCGGGATGCCGGCGAAGATCGATTCCTCGATGGCCGGCATGCCCTCCGGCGTGCCGGGAATCTTCACGAAGAGATTGCTGCGCGCGGCTTTCTGGTGGATCTCAGCCGCCGCGTGGATGCTGCCCTGCGTGTCCCCGGCCAATAGCGGCGACACCTCCATCGACACCCAGCCGTCCATATGGTGGCTGGCTTCGAACGCGGGATAGAACATGTCCGCGGCGCGGCGCAGATCGGCCAGGGCCAGCTCCATGAACAACGCCTCGCCGGTCATGCCAGCCCTGGCCTTTTCGCGGATGTCCGCGTCATATGCATGGCCGCTGGCAATGGCCGCGTCGAAGATGGTGGGGTTGGAGGTCAGGCCGGTGACCGAGAACTCGTCGATGTAGCGCTGCAAGGTACCGCTGTCGAGCAGGTCACGCGTGATGTTGTCCAGCCACAGGCTCTGGCCCAGCTGGTGCAGCTGCCCGGTCGCTTTCATGGCGAAGGTCCTGCGCCGGTGATTGCAGGGCCATCGTTCGTTCGCGTGACGCACATGTGTATTTCCTCGCTTTACAGCACCGCATGCCCAGGCCAGCGCGGCCCGGGAGCCCCTCACCCTGACGCACCGGACGTTAAAGCCCGGCATGGAGTGCATGGCCTTCGCGTGATGCGGATACGCAGACGGCGCCTGCAGAGTTCGTTCGCAGCCGCTTGACCGCCCATTCACCGCGGTCGTGCGAATGGTTGAGCTCCTTCCGCGGAGGAGCCGTCATGACGGACGACAAGAACTTGCGCGCGCCGCGCGACGCCGAGCGCGTCAATGTCAACGAGGACTATGAAGTCCGCTACTGGTCGCACAAGTGGGGCGTGTCGGAACAGCAGTTGCGCGATGCCGTCAAACGCGTCGGCGTGATGTCAAGGGACGTGGCCAAGGCGCTCGGGAAATAGGCGTGTCGCTGCGCGATTACGAAAGAAAACGACGATTCGACAGGACACCCGAGCCGCGGCCGGAGGGCTCCGCCACCGGCGCCGGGCGCGAACTGTTCGTGGTGCAGCTGCACCACGCGCGACGCAGGCACTACGACTTCAGGTTGCAGGTGGGCGGTGTGCTGAAAAGCTGGGCCTGCCCCAAGGGCCCCAGCTACGACCCCGCGGTGAAACGCCTGGCCGTGGAGGTGGAAGACCACCCGGTGTCCTATGCCGCCTTCCAGGGCGATATCCCGGACGGCTACGGCGCCGGCCACGTCGATACGTTCGACACCGGCGTCTGGTCCGCGTTCGGTGACCCCGAGGAACAGTTGCAGAAGGGCCACCTGCGCTTCGAACTCTTCGGCAACCGGCTCAAGGGCCGCTGGCATCTGGTGCGCAGCCATCGGGCCGAGAAGAAGCCCGCGTGGTTTCTCATCAAGGGCAAGGACGCCTATGCGTCCAAGGTGGAAGCGGACGACCTGCTCGATACCGCCATGGTGGAAAGCACCCGGCGCGCGGCGGGCAAGAGCGGCGGCGCCAAGGAAGTCGCCGAAAAGCTCAAGCGCACGAAGCGCAAGGCAGCCCCGACCGTCAGGCACCGTCGTGCATCGCCGGCAACGTGGGTGGCGAAGATTCCCGGCGCCAGAAAGCAGGCCATGCCGTCGGGGTTCTTCAAACCCGAGCTCGCCACGCTGCGCGAGGCGCCGCCGCCTGGCGACCTTTGGCTCAACGAAGTGAAATGGGACGGCTATCGCATCCTCACCACCATCGAGAAGGGCGAGGTCGAACTGTGGTCCCGCAATGGCCTGCCATGGACGGAAAAACTGCCGGAGATGCGGCAGGCCATCGAGGATCTGGGTCTGGCATCGGGACGCCTGGATGGTGAACTCATCGCCATCAACGACGGCCGCCCCGATTTCAACGCGCTGCAGCAAACGCTGTCGGGCGAACGCGCCTCGCCGTTGCTCTACATGCTTTTCGACATGCCTTACCTCGAGGGCTTCGATCTTTCGCGCGCCGCCCTGGTGGATCGCAAGAGCGCGCTGGAACGCCTGCTGGATGGCGCGCCGCCCCAGCTTCGCTACAGCACGCACGTGGTCGGCCAGGGCGAACAGGTATTCCAGAACGCCAGCGAGAACCAGCTCGAAGGCATCATGTGCAAGCGTGCGGATTCGCCCTATCGCAGCGGTCGCGGCGATGACTGGCTAAAGGTGAAACGACTGGAGTCGGACGAGTTCGCCGTGGTCGGCTATACGGCGGCCAAGGGCTCGCGCAAGGGTTTCGGATCGCTGCTGCTCGCCAAGCCGGCGCCCGATGGCGACTGGATCTACATGGGGCGGGTCGGCAGCGGATTCTCCGACGAGATGCTGCGCGACCTCACTCGCTCGCTGGCCAGGTCGGGAACACGCGTACCAAGCATCAAGCACACCGGCGAGGCGCCAAGGGATGCCCACTGGATACCGCCGACGGCAGTGGCGGAGGTGTTCTATCGCGGCATCGGCAACCAGGGCCTGTTGCGGCAGCCCAGCCTGAAGACCATGCGCCTGGACAAATCGCCGGCCGATCTGCGCAACGGTGATCGCGACACCACCCGGCGCACGCCGGCCCGCAAGAACGCGAAACGCGCCACCCGCAGCGAAGCCATCACCATCACCCATCCGGATCGCGAGGTGTATCCCGGCGAAGGCATTACCAAGCAGGACGTGGCGGACTACTACCGGGCCGTGATGGACTGGTTCCTGCCCGGCGTCCTCAATCGCCCCACGTCGGTGATCCGCTGGCCCAACGGCATCGGCAAGCCGAGCTTCTTCCAGAAGCACATCCCGACCGGCGGCCTCAAGCACGTCGGCTCCGCCCGGCTCAAGGAGGAAACCGGCGCATCCGCCGTGTATCTGTATCCCGAGAGCGCCGATTCCATCATCGAGCTCGTGCAGTTCAATGCCATCGAGTTCCATCCCTGGGGCGCGCACGTCGACAACCCCGATTGCGCGGACCGGGTGGTGTTCGACCTGGACCCCGGCGAGGACGTCAGCTGGACGCGTGTAAAGGCCGCGGCGCGCCTGATGCGGCAGCTGCTGGACCAGCTCGGACTGGAATGTTTCCTGCGCACCACGGGCGGCAAGGGGCTGCATGTGGTCGTGCCGCTCAAGCCGGCCTCTCCGTGGAAGATCGTCAAGCAATTCGCGCAGAGCTTTGCCCAGGTGTTGGAATCGATGCACCCGCTCGAATTCATCGCAGTGAGCAGCAAGGCCAGGCGCGCCGGCAAGATTTACGTCGACTACCTGCGCAATGGCCGCGGCGCCACGGCGGTCGCTTCCTACTCCCTGCGCGGCCGCCCCGGCGCACCCGTCGCCATGCCGCTGCGCTGGAGCGAACTCGGCAAGCTGAAAAGCGCCTCGCAGTTCAACATCAAGACCGCCGTCGCCCGGCTCAAACGCCAACGCTCCGATCCCTGGGAAGGCATCGACAAGGTCCGCCAGAGCCTCGGCGCCGTGATCAAAGCCTTGTCCTCGTAGGCGCGCCGCGCCGGGAGCCCTCATGAAAACGCCGCGACGTGCCGCATGGATCGTCTTCGTCGTCGCCTTGCTGGTCATTCTCGCCCTCGGGTTTTATCGCGCGGCGCGCCACAAGGACCCGCGGCCGGACCCGGCGTCTGCCGCGCCGGCGTCCACGGCGGCGCCCAGGTCGTGAAAGCCGTCGCCGCACCGGGCTCGTCCACAAGCGCTGCGCGCATGCACGGCTAAGCTGCCTTCATGTATGGCAGCGGAAAGCATGCATGGCGCGCCTGCGTATCGGCATATCGGGCTGGAGCTATCGACCATGGCAAAAGGTGTTCTATCCGGCCGGCCTGCCCACCGATGAAGAACTGGACTTTGCCTCGCGCCAGTTCCCCACGATCGAACTGAATGCTTCGTTCTATCGCCTGCAGACGCCGGAGAGCTACCGCGACTGGCGCCGTCGGACGCCGCCCGGTTTCGTCTTTGCTGTGAAGGCGCCGCGTTTCCTCACGCACGTCAAGCGACTGAAGGACATGCGGGAGCCGCTCTCGGTGTTCCTGGCCTCGGGGGTGCTCGAACTGGGCGACAAACTGGGGCCCCTCCTGTGGCAGCTGCCACCGAACTTCCGCTACGACCGCGCGCGCATCGAGGCCTTCATGACCGACTTGCCCCGTTGCGGTGGCGATGCGCTGGCCATCGCGCGTCGACACGCCAAGGTGAAGTCGACCGAAGCGTTCAGGCGACAACGATTGCGGCACGCGCTCGAAGTGCGTCACCCCAGCTTCCTCGATGCGGACTTCATCCGCCTCGCGCGCGATCACGGCGTGGCTGTCGTGGTCTCCGACGGCGCGGGGCGCTGGCCGATGATCCAGGACGTCACGGCGGGTTTCATGTACGTGCGCCTGCATGGCGAAAGCAAGCTCTACGGTGGACGATACAGCGATGCATCGCTGGCGAGCTGGGCCGAGAAGGTCGACACCTGGCGCCACGGAGCGCAACCGGACGACATCGCGCTCCTGCTTCGCCGCGGCGCCCCGCGTCGCCGCTCGCGGGACGTCTACGTGTATTTCGACAACGACACCAAGGTCGATGCGCCGTTCGATGCCCATCGCCTGATCGAGCGTCTCGATCGCTGATGGAACCTTGCCCACGAAGACGAGGCTTCCGCGGATTCAGGCGGCGTTCGTCGATGCCAACGTGCCGATCACGCGGGCGTGAGATGCCGTCGACATGGCGAGGCCGGGCACGTGGGTGGCTACCGAAAACTTCACGCAACCCACGCATGACCTTGTGCACGAACCGGGCACTCTGGCCGGCATGCGGCAAGGGCACGGCTCTTGCTGACCACGTTCGCCCTCATCCACCAGGGAAGCACCATGACCGAAGCACGGGAACTTCTGATCGACTGGATCCGCAACGCGCACGCCATGGAAGTGCAGTCCGAAGAGCTGCTGGTCAGCCAGCTGCGCCGCATCGAACACTACCCCGACCTGCGCGATCGCCTGAAGGCGCACCGCGACGAGACGCACTCGCAGCGCGCCATCCTCGAAGACCTGCTGCACGACTACCGCACCACGCCATCGGCCTGGCGCGAAGCCGGCGTGCGGCTCATGGCGTTCGGCCAGAACATGTTCCAGGTGGCCAGCAACGACGAGGTGGTCAAGGGCGCGATCATGCTGGCGTCGTTCGAGCGCATGGAGATGTCGGTCTATCGCGCACTCGCTTCCGCCGCGCAGGTGGCCGGCGAGGATGCGCTCGTGGATATCTTCAATCGGTTGCACGCCCAGGAGCAGGCCATGGCGACGTGGCATGACGAACACTTGGCCGATCTGGTCCGGCAGTTCGTCGTGCGGTCGGAACTGCCCGATGTGACGGCGCGGCACTGATCGCGTCAGCCGCCGTCATCGCGGGGCGAACGGTCGCGGCGCAGCGAACTGAACAACAGCCCCGCGCCCATGATCGCGCCGGCGCCGTACATCAGCATCGACAAGGTGTCATGGCCGCCCTTCCCCCAGCGGTCGAGCATGGCGCCCGCGATGAACAACGCGGCGGCGATCACGCCCGTGGCGATGCGATTGGCGATCTTCTGCAGGTTCTCGATGAGATGGGATTCCTCCAGCCCATCGATGCGGAAGCGCATGCGGTTCTCGGCCAGCATCTGCAGGATGCGCGTGAGCTGCTCGGGCGCATCGAGCAGCGCGCGTCGCGCGTCGAGGGCCACGACGCCGTATTCCGCGGGCGATCCCTTGGGCCTCAGCTGTTCCAGCAGCAGTCGCCGCAGGTTGGCGGCGATCAGTTCGCGCGTCGGCAGGCTCGGCGAAAGATGACGCAATGCGGGCTCGAGATTGAGCATCGCTCGCCCCAGCAGACTCAGCTCCGCCGGAGGACGCAGGCCATACTGCGCACCGATGGTCGTCAGCGACAGCAGCAGGCGCCCCATTTCCAGCGTGGCCTCGCCATGCGTGATCGCATAGCGCAGCACGGCATCGCCGACGGCGCGCCGGTAGCCCACGAGTTCGGCCTCGGGCAACTCGACGAAGAGGCGCTCGCACAGCCGTGCCACGGCATCACCGTCGCCCTCCGAAGCGAACAGCAGCACCTTGAGCAGCGTCCTGCGCGTGATCGGCGCGATGCTGGCGATCATGCCGAAATCGAGCAGCGCCAGGCGCCCGTCTTCGGTCTGCACGAGGTTGCCGGGGTGCGGGTCGACATGCACGAGCCCGTGCAGGAACACCTGGTCGATGTAGGCGCACAGCAGCTGTCCCGCCTGCTCCGTGGCCACGGCCTCACTCACCGGCAGTGGCGATCCGAAGCGCAGCTTGTCGCCATGCACGCGGGTCATGGTGAGCACGCCGCCCGAACAGTACTTCTCGTGCACGGTCGGCACGTACAGTCGCGGATAGCCCGCGAGCTGTCCGGCGAACTGGCGCATGTACGCCGCCTCGGCCAGGAAATCCAGTTCGTTGAGCAGGCTTCTTCGCAACTCGTCGATCCACTGCACGGCACCGTAGCGTCGGCCCATGTTCGTGTGGCGCTGGAACCCGCGCGCGATGCGTTCGAGGATCTGCAGGTCGGTACGGATCCGTTGCTCGATGCCGGGCCGGCGCACCTTCACGGCGGCATCCGTGCCGTCACGCAGCGTCACCGCATGGACCTGCGCGAGCGATCCCGCCGCCAGGGGCTGGTCGTCGAAGCGAAAGAAGATCTGCTCGGGCTCTCCGCCGAGTTCGTTCCTGATCGTTTCGCGGATCGCCTGCACCGGCACGGCGTCGACATCGTCCTGGATCTTTTCCAGGGCGCTGAGGTAGGAAGCGCTGACCAGGTCGGGTCGTCCCGACAACGCCTGGCCGAGCTTGATGAAGGCGGGACCAAGGCGTTCGAGATCGGCCACGAACTGTTCGGGCCGGTTCGCCATGGGTGACGCGTGCTCGGGATCCTCCTGGCGGAAGATGCCGGCACGGCGGTAGCGCAGCACGAAGCGAAGGATCTGGGCGTAACGCGACAGGTTACCTGGCATGAGGAAACTCGAAGGTTGTCATGGCCCTCCCGCATCGCCTTCGATCACGCGGCGCCACGCCGGCGGGCTGAACCTGACGCTAGCCGTGCGCGAGTCGATGTGGCGTCAGCGCGGGCGACCGCGACGTTCACGGAAAACTTTCCGCGCGCCGGAAAAAGTGACCTTCGCCAAAGCGATGGTTTCACGATGCATCCGGCCTGCGAGCGCGGTACAAGGCTTGCTTCCCATGCGATGCCGGGTCCGTCGCGCATGCGCCGCGGATGACGCGCGCCTGAACAACACCGACCGCACAAGGAGCCACCATGCCCACCAAGCCTCCCTACCCGCCCAAGCACGGCAGCGGCGACCGCAACGAGAACCCGGTCGCCCGCATGGACGCCAAACAGCAGAAGGAACGCGACAAGAAGATCAACGACGGCGAGGAACGTCGCAAGAAGCAGTCGGACCGCGACGAAGGTCATCGATAGCGCCGGCTACGCCGCAACGCATCCCGGCCGCGCGGCCGCCCTCCCGGCGACCACGCGTGACGGTGCCCGTTCCCTGAGCTGAGGGTGGACCTGCGGCAGAAGCGACGCGCTTCTTCCCCGGCTACTCCGCCTTGGCCGCCTTCCACTCCTTGATGACCTCCTGCTTGCGTCGCTCCATGCGCTCACCGAGCTCCTGCAGGGTGGTCTTGTCCAGCAGCGACTTGGCCTGCTTGAACATGTCCTGCTCTTCCTCCTTGACGTGGTGCTCGATCAGTTCCTTCAGCACCTTGGCGCGGCCGGAGAACTGCTCGGACGACGGATCGGTCTGCAGCAGGTCGGGCAGTACCAGGTCTTCCGCGGCGCGGTGCTCCTCCAGCGCTTCGTAGTACATCTTGGCCTGCTCCTTGTCGCCCGCTTCCTTGTACGCCGGATAGAAGATCTCCTCTTCGATCGTCGTGTGCGCGTGCAGGTTGAGATGGATTTCGCGCAACAACGTGCTGCGACGCTTGACGGCCCGCGTCGTGGTCTCGGCGAGTTCCGCAAGCAGTTCCTTGACGGCTTGATGGTCGTTCTTCAGCAACTGGATCGCATCCATGGGCATGACCTGAAAAAGTACGTGCGATCGATCCTGCAAGCGCGGTTGTGAATGCGTTGCCGCGCAAAAGCGAAGCTCTCGTCAAAGGCGACCAGGCATCGATCAACCCTTCTCGTGCGAGTGCTTGAGGGCGCGCATCTCGTCGTGGCCGGCGCGCACCGGCGCGTAGGCCGCCTGCACGGCGTCACGTGCCCGCGGCCCGAGCGACTCCTCCGCCAGCGCACGTTCGAACTTGTCCTTGATGTGGTCTTCGCCCCGCTCGACCTCATCGATCACGGCGCGATCGCCGTGGCTCATGTGCGAACGAAGATCGAGGAACATGCGATGGACGGAAGCCAGCACGGTGCCGTCGTCTTCCGGCTCGCCGCCGAGATCGCGCACCGCCACCCGCAGCTCCGCGACGACCCGGCGCCGCTCCGCGGCCCATTGGCGGAACAGGTCCGCGATCATGGGGTTCTTGGCGTGATCCGCCGCCTCGCTGTAGCCATCGGAACTGTCCAGCGTGGCGGCAATGAGGTCGTTCAGTACGTCGATGTCATGCGAGCGCTCGTTCATGGCGTTCCTCCGTTCGGGCAAAGGGAATACAGGCGGCGGCGCACGTCACGACGCCGCCGCCCGAGGGACTACCGCTCATGGCGTCAACACCACCTTGCGGCATTCGTCGGACATCTCGTTGAACAGGCGATAGCCTTCGGCGGCGTGATCCAGCTCCATCCGGTGCGAAATGATGACGTCGGGCCGAAGGTCGCCGTTCTCGATCCGGTCGAGCAACAGCGGGAGATAGCGCTGCACGTGCGTCTGGCCCATCTTGAAGGTCAGCCCCTTGTCGAAGGCGTCGCCGATGAGGAACGCATGCACGAAACCCGCGTACACGCCGGCGATGCTCACGACGCCGCCCCGACGCGTGGCGGCGATGCATTGGCGTAGCGCCGCGCCTGAGCTCGTCTCGGCCTTGATCGCGGTGAGCACTTCGTCGCCCGTGCTGCCCTTCGCCTCGAAACCGATGGCGTCGATGCTTGCATCCGCCCCGCGGCCGGAGGTGAGCGCCAGGATCCGTTCGGACGGCTGGATGTCGTCGTACCCGAAGTTGATCGGCACCACGCCGTAGGTGGCCTCGGCGAAATCCAGGCGATACTGCGCTTCGTCGACCTGGTAGATGGTGTCCACGCCCGCAAGCCGTGCGCACGCGGCGGCCATCAGCCCGACGGGGCCGGCGCCGAAGATGGCCACGCTGTCGCCGGGGCCGACGCCCGCATTGAGCACGGCCTGATATCCCGTCGGCAGGATGTCGGTGAGAAACAGCACCTGTTCGTCGGCGAGGCTGCCGGGAATCACGAACGGCCCGACATTGGCCTTGGGCACGCGCACGAACTCCGCCTGCCCGCCCGCCACGCCGCCATACAGGTGGCTGTAGCCGAACAGTGCCGCAGGCGGCGTGATGTGGCGGCGCTGCTTGAGCGTGGCACCCTGGTCGGGGTTGGTGGTTTCGCAGCAGGCGTACTGCTCGCGCGTGCAGAAGAAGCATTTGCCGCAGGCGATCACGAACGGAACGACCACGCGATCGCCCTGCTTCACCGCCGTGACGGCGGGCCCCACCTCTTCCACCACGCCCATGAACTCGTGGCCGAGGATGTCGCCATCCTTCATGGCGGGCATCTTGCCGCGATACAGGTGCAGGTCCGAGCCGCAGATCGCCGTGGCGGTGATGCGGAGCAGGAGATCATCCTCCTGATGAAGGATCGGATCGGGGACGCGCTCGACACGCACGTCCCTGGCACCGTGGTAAGTCAGTGCACGCATAGGAAAATCTCGGTCGAAGTGGCGCCGACGCAGCCGGCAGCGGCGGTTTCGTGCGAACGCCACGGTCGGCCGGATGCATCTGGACGGCAGCCAGAGCTTGCGCACTCGCCGCGGGATGCGGCGTGAGAAGGCCATCAACCTCGCGTGCATGCGTTTGCGGCCTCATGCAGGCCGGGCGCATCGTTCGTGCGTCGCGAGCGCCACGGCGAGCCGCTCGCTATTTCGGCTGCGCGCCACCCGACGGTGTCGACGGCAGCGCGAACGCCATGACGTAGTCGCCCTGTCGCGTACCGAGGCCACCATGGCCGCCCGCGGCGATGACGACGTACTGTCGTCCGTCCGCGCCCTGGTAGCTCATGGGCGTCGCCTGTCCGCCGGCAGGCAGCCGCGCACGCCAGAGCTCCTTGCCCGTGCGCTCGTCGAACGCGCGCAGGTAGTTATCGGCCGTTGTCGTATCACGAGGACGTGGAACGGCGACGAAGCCTTCGTCTACGTATCGCAGCGCCGCCGTGCTCGCGACGGCGAGCACAGCCACGCGACTCAAGGCCGATCGGTCGTCGTCGACGTGTGCTTGGGCGTGCGGCGGGGCTCGAGAAAGATCCGCTGGAATTCCGGCTGCTGCGCACGGATGCCCTCTTCGAGCTCGACGATCGCGGCTTCCAGCTGGGCCAGCGACAGCCGATCGTCGAACTTGACGCTCGCCGCGAGCAGGATGTCATGCGGTGCGAAGTGCATGGTCCATACGCGGTGCACGTCGACGACGGCGGGATGGCTGCACAGCTGCTCGCGCAGTCTCTTCCGCACCACGGAGCTGGCTGCCTCGCCGGTCAGCAGGCCGCGGCATTCGTTGGCCAGCAGCGTGGCGGTGGCCGCCAGTATCAGGCCGATGAGTACGGAGGCCAGGCCGTCGTAGAGCGCGTTGCCGGTCCACTGCGTCAGCGCCACGCCGAGCAGCGCGACCAACAGGCCGGCCAGCGCGGCCGTATCCTCGAACAGCACGGTGAACACCGCCGGATCCTTGCTCGATCGCACGGCGCGGATCCAGCCGAGGCGCCGGCTCTCGCGCCGGAATTCACGCAACGCCAGGAGCCATACCGAGCCCTCGAACAGGACGCCGACGCCCAGCACGATGTAGTTCACCCACGGATTCGTCATCGCCTCGGGACGGATGAGCTTGCTTATGCCCTGGTAGATCGACACGCCGGCACCCAGGCCGAAGATCATGATCGCCACCACGAACGACCAGAAATACAGTTCCAGTCCGTGACCGAACGGGTGCGCCTCGGAGGCGGGGCGCGTCGCGCGCCGCATGCCCAGCAGCATCAGCCACTGGTTGCCGGTGTCGACCAGCGAGTGCACGGCCTCGCTCCACATGGCCGAGCTGCCGGTGAAGGCGGCAGCCACGGTCTTGGAGATCGCGATCGCCAGGTTGCCCGCAAGCGCCGCCCAGACGACCGCAGTCGAGCGCTGGCGGCTGGCGGTAATCCGGCGGGATGCATTGCGTTGCATGGTATCGATCGGATACTCCTGCGCGCCGCGCGCCCGCTCCTGCGAAGCGAATGATGCAAGCCGCGCCGCGAACTCGGTGATGGACGAACCTGTTCGACCATCCTGATACCGGAAAAGTAGGCATCCACGTGATGGCGGCGGGTCGATGCCGGGTGACCGCGATCATCACGACCCCGAACGAACCTGCGTTCCGTTGCCACGCCGAAAATGGCGCACACGCGCGGCTCATGCAGCGCGCCGCCTCGACGGGGACGCCGTCGCCATGCACGGCGTCGCCACGCCTCCGTTATGAAACATCGAGCTGATGGCGACCCCGTCTTCACTATCGGCCGCCTACGGTGAATCCGCCACACGATGGGGTCGCACCTGGCGATGGCTCAGATCTTTTCGAGATATGCCGCCTTCTACGCACGCCTCGTTCTGTTAGCCCTGCTGGTGATGGTCATTTCAAGCGTGTTTGCGTGGCGCGCACTGACCAGCGAGCGCCATGCCGTGGATGAAACGGTGGACCAGCCCGTGCCCTTCAGCCACAAGCACCACGTGGATGACGTCGGCCTCGATTGTCGTTATTGCCACACCACCGTGGAGCGCGCGGCCCGTGCAGGCATTCCGCCCGTGGCTACGTGCATGACCTGCCACTCGCAATTGTTCACCGACCAGCCGATGCTGCAGCCCTTGCTGAAAGCGTGGCGCGACGGCACGCCCATCGCCTGGCAGCGGGTCAACCAGCTTCCGGATTTCGTGTATTTCGACCATTCGATCCACGTGGCGAAAGGCATCGGCTGTTCGAGCTGCCACGGGCGCGTCGACCAGATGCCGCTGATGCGGCGCACGCAGACGCTCTCCATGAAGTGGTGCCTCGATTGCCATCGTCACCCCGAGGCCTATGTGCGTCCACGCGAACGGATCTACGACATGTCCTGGCAGCCCGGCGACCAGCGCGCACTGGGCGAGGCACTGGTCGGCGCGTATCGGATCGATCGCAAGAAGCTCACGGACTGCTCGCTATGCCATCGATGACGCCGCATGGACGGGCGCACATGCAGGCGCGGCTCGCGGGCAAGCATGGGCCGCTGTACTGGCGCGCACTCGAAGACCTGGTCGACGAGCCCGGCATGCAGCAACACCTGCGCGACCCATGGCCCGCATGGGCGGGAACCGCGCCGATGGGCAGGCGTGCATTCCTCAAGCTGCTTGGTGCGTCGCTGGCGATGGCAGGCATCACCGCCTGCGGCCGGCCACCGGCAGACAGCGTGCTTTCGACAAGCCACACGCGCACCAGCGGCAACGCGGAGGCGCTCTTTTACGCCACGACCTTGTACATGGCGGGAGAAGCCGTCGGCGTACTGGTGGAAACGCACGAGGGCCGCCCCACCAAGATCGAGGGCAATCCGGGACACCCGGCCAGCCTCGGCGCCACCGGCCCGCTGTTGCAGGCCGCGGTGCTGGACCTGTGGGATCCGGATCGCTCACCCTCGCCGCGACTGCGCGACGAGGTGGCGACCTGGAGCGACTTCGAGGCGCAGGTCCTGCGGTGGGGCGCGCGATATCGGCACGATGGCACGGGGCTGCGCATTCTCAGTGCGCCGATGTTGTCACCGACGCTGCGCGCGCAGCGCGACGATTGGCTGGCGCGCCATCCGGGCGCGCAGTGGCACGTGCACGATGCCGTGGACGACCGCTCATCGGTACAGGGCTCGATACTCGCCTTCGGCCAGCCGCATGCCTGCCGCTACCGGCTGGACGAGGCCGATATCGTGCTGTCGCTCGAAGCCGACCTACTCGATGGCAGCCCCGCCCACCTGGCATACGCCAACGCCTCCGCCCGGCGGCGCGAGGCGGAAGGCGGCCAACGCATGAGCCGCTGGTACGCGGTGGAAGGCACCCCGTCGCTCACGGGCGCCATGGCGGATCATCGCTGGATCGTGGCCTCGTCGCGCATCGCCGACGTGCTGCTGGCGCTGGCCCGTGCCCTGGGCGTGGACGTCGACGTGGCCGCGTCACCCACGCTCGATCAGACACGCATCGCCGCGCTCGCCGAGGACCTGCAATCGCATGCGGGTCGCAGTGTCATTGCCGTGGGCGAAAGCCAGCCTGCACACGTTCACGCCCTGGCTCATCTTCTCAATGCGCGCCTGGGCAACGCCGACCGGACGGTGTTCTACCGGGCCATCGAACCGCCGGCACCCGACCTGGCGTCGCTGTGCGCGGACATGCACGCCGGCCGCGTGAGCACGCTGCTGCTGCTCGACACGAACCCCGTCTATGACGCGCCGGCGGATTTCGCGTTCGCATCCGCGCTGGCCAAGGTGCCGACCACGGTACACGCCGGCCTCTATCGCGATGAAAGCGGCATGGCCTGCCAATGGCATCTCCCGCTCTCGCATGGGCTGGAAAGCTGGTCCGACGCGCTTTCATCCGACGGCACCTGCAGCCTCGCGCAGCCCGCCATCGAGACCCTGTACGACACGCGCTCGATCCATGAACTGGTCGCGCTGCTGAACGGCGACACGGAGCAACGCGGGCGGGCGATCATCCGCCAGCGATGGGCCAGGCTGACGGACGAAGCATGGGACGCGGCATTGCGCGATGGCGTCATACCGGAAGCCATGCCCGACACTCCCGCGCCTTCGCCATCGCCGGATGTCGCTTCCTACTGGCCATCGCGATTCACCGCGCCTCCGCTCGAACTGCTGTTCCGTCCGGATGCGCTGCTGCGTGATGGCCGCCATGCCAACAACGCATGGCTGCAGGAATGTCCCCGCCCGCTCACCCAGCTCACCTGGGGCAATGCCGCGCTGATCAGCCCGCGCCTGGCCGAAGGGCATGGCCTCGCGAACGGCGACTTGGTGAAGCTCGATGTGAGCGGTAGGGCGTTGGAAGTACCGGTATGGATCATGCCCGGCCAGGCCGACACCTGCGTGACACTGCACCTCGGGCACGGGCGCACGCATGCCGGACGCGTGGGCAGCGGCATAGGCGTCAACGCCTACGCGCTCAGGACGGCAGGCGAGTCCTGGATAGCGCACGCGACGATGTCGCCGTCGCAAGGCCACGCGGCGCTGGCCTCGGTGCAGTCGCACGATCGCACCGAGGAACGCCTCCCCATCCGTGAAATGACGGTGGCGGCGCTGGGCGCCGCACGCGCCGCCCCTGACGAAACCCCGCCCAGCCTTTACGACGAGCCGCCGCCCGGCGATGTCGCCTGGGGCATGACCATCGACCTCAACGCCTGCATCGGCTGCAAGGGTTGCACGGTCGCCTGCCAGGCGGAAAACAACATCCCGGTCGTCGGAGCCGAAGAGGTGCGCCGCGGGCACCAGATGCACTGGATCCGCGTCGACCGCTACTACAGCGGGCAGCCGTCGAACCCCGGCATCGCGCATCAGCCCGTGCCGTGCATGCACTGCGAGCATGCGCCGTGCGAGCTGGTGTGCCCGGTGGGCGCGACCGTGCATGACAGCGACGGCCTGAACGTGCAGGTCTACAACCGCTGCGTCGGCACGCGCTTCTGCTCCAACAACTGTCCGTACAAGGTGCGCCGTTTCAACTTCCTGCAATACGCCGATCTCGATACGGAGAGCCTGAAGGCGCAGCGCAACCCCGACGTCACCGTGCGCAACCGTGGCGTCATGGAAAAATGCACGTACTGCATACAACGCATCGAGCAAGCCCACATCGCGGCCGATCGCGATGGCAGGGCCATGGAAGATGGCGATGTCGTCACCGCCTGCCAGGCGGCCTGCCCTACCCGCGCCATTCATTTCGGCAACCTGCGCGACGCACGCAGCGACGTCAGCGGCACGCGGCGATCGAAGCGGCTTTACACACTGTTGCCCGAACTCAACACGCGGCCGCGCACGGCGTACCTGGCGCGCGTGCGCAACCCGCATCCTTCGCTCGCGGGAGAGGAGGCATGAACGTCGTGCCGTTCCCGCCGACGCCCACGCCACCGCAGCGCCTCTCCGCCAGGCGCATCAGCCGGGACGTCAGCGATATCGTCCTGCATCGGCCCAGCGGCATCGCATGGCTCGCCAGTTTCATCCTGGCCCTGGTGCTCATGGGCGTGTTCGTCGTGGGCATCGGGCATCTGGTGGCGACCGGCATCGGCATCTGGGGCAACAACATCCCGGTGGCGTGGGCCTTCGACATCACGAACTACGTATGGTGGATCGCCATCGGCATGGCGGGCACCTTCATCTCCGCCGCGCTGCTGCTCGCCCGGCAGGACTGGCGCGCCTCGCTGAGCCGCTATGCCGAAACGATGACGGTGTTCGCGGTGGCCATCTCCGGCCTGTTTCCCATCCTGCACCTCGGCCGGCCGTGGTTCTTCTACTGGCTTGCGCCGTACCCGGACCGCATGGGCCTGTGGCCGCAATGGCGAAGTTCGCTGCTATGGGATTTCTTCGCGATCATCGCCTACCTGCTGGTATCGATCCTGTACTGGTACGTCGGGCTGCTGCCCGACCTGGCCACGCTGCGCGATCGCGCCACGAAGCGATGGCAGCAACTGTTCTACGGCACGTTGGCGCTGGGCTGGCGCGGCGAGGCGCGCCATTGGCAGCAGCACGAGACACTCAGCGTGGTGCTCGCGGGCATCGCGGTTCCGCTGGTGTTTTCCGTGCACAGCATGGTCGCACTCGATTTTTCCGAAGGCTTGCTGCCCGGCTGGCATTCGACCCTGTTTCCGCCCTTTTTCGTCGCGGGCGCGTTCTTCTCTGGCTTTGCGATGGCCCTGGTGCTGGCCGTCGTGCTCCGGCGCTGCTACGGATTGCAGGACTACATCACGCCGCTTCACCTGGATCGTCTCGCGCGCATGACGCTCGCTGCAGGACTGGTGATCGACTACAGCTATGCCATGGAGGTCTTCGACGCGTTCTACAGTCAGAACCGCTACGACATCGCCTCGATGTTGAACAAGTTCGCAGGGAGCTACGCCTGGGCGTACTGGACGACGATCGCCTGCAATGTCATCGCCATCCAGCTGCTGTGGTGGCGGCGCGTGCGCCACACGCCATGGGCGCTGCTCGTGATCGGGTTGCTGGTGCTCGTCGGCATGTGGTTCGAGCGCTTCCTGCTGATCGTCAACAGCCTCTTCCGGGATTTCCTTCCTTCGAGCTGGCACCTGTACTACCCGACCCTGTGGGATTTCGTGTTCCTGTTCGGATCGATAGCGCTCTTCGTTCTGCTCCTGCTGCTGTTCGTGCGGTGGTTGCCGATGCTCCCCATGGCTGAACTGCGCAAGGCGGCCACGCTGCGCGCCAAGGCGACGCCATGAACGGCCAGCCGATCTACGGAAGCATGGTGGTGTTCGCGCAGGCGGACGACCTGTTGCGCGCCACGAGGCATCTGCGCGCCGCCGGCTGCGTGGCGTTGGAAGCCTATTCGCCTCATGCGGTCGAGGGCCTCGCGGATGCGCTCGGTTCCGACAGCTCGTTCATGCCGAAACTCATGTTCGCCGCGGGGACCGTGGGCGGCGGCGCCATGCTCGCCCTCCAGTACTACGCGGCCGTCGTGGACTACCCCATCCATATCGCGGGACGACCGCTCGCCAGCTGGCCCGCCTTCATCCCGGCTGCGCTGGAGATCGCCCTGCTCTGCGCCGTCGTCGCCGGCGTGATCGCTCTGTTCGCGCGCTGCCGCTTGCCCTGCCTGTATCACCCGGTCTTCCACGTCGATGCTTTTGCGCACGCGAGCCAGGACGCCTATGCGTTGTTGCTGAGAAGCGACGACGCGCTTTACGGAGACATCGCGCTGCCGAGCCTGCTCGCGGACTGCTCACCGATGCTGATCGCCGAGGTGCCACGGTGAAGTCCGCCGGCATGCTGCTGCTCGTGCTCAGCATCGCCGGGTGCGAACGCGGCGTGCACGACATGTACGACCAGCCGCACTATCGGCCCGGCGATGCAAGCCCGTTGTTCGCCGACGGCGCGGCCACTCGTCCGCCGGCCGAGGGAACGGTCGCCCACGGCGGCGGCACGCTGGCGCAGACGAGCAGCGGACGGCGCGGGCGCCTGACGCCCGAACGACCGCCCGCCGTCACGGAGGCGTTGCTGCGCAGGGGCCGCGAGCGTTACGGCATCCATTGCGCGCCGTGCCACGGCCTTGCGGGAGATGGCGACGGCATCGTCGTGCAGCGCGGCTTTCCATCGCCACCCAGCTATCACACCGGTCGCCTGCGCGATGCCACGGATCAACATCTTTATGACGTGATCACCCAAGGCTATGGCGTGATGCATCCCTATCGCGAGCGCATCGGCCCGCAGGATCGCTGGGCGATCGTGGCGTACGTTCGCGCCCTGCAGGGCAGTCGACACATGCCGATGGACAAGCTCGACGACCACGACAAAACGATGCTCGACCATGCAGGCGCATCGCCATGAAACGTCGCGCCCCGGCCATCGGGTGGCGCTTCATCGCCGCGCTGGCGATCGGCTGGCTCGTGCTGTGGCTGGTCGCCCTGCGTGATCCGGAACGGGTGTTCACCGCCTATCTGGCGGCCTGGCTGCTGCTGCTCGCCATTCCGCTGGGCAGCCTCTGCCTGCTGATGATCCACGCGTTGACCGGCGGCGAGCGGGGGCGCGAACTTCGTCGCCACTGCACCGATGCGGTCCGATGCCTGCCGCTTTCGCTGCTGCTTTCGCTGCCGCTGATGTGCGGTGCGCCGTGGCTGTTCGGCTGGGCGCAAGCTGCGCATCGCGACGACTGGCCCGTCCACTACCTCAACCTGCCGTTCTTCTACCTGCGCTGCGCGGCCTGCTTCGCCTGCTGGCTGATGCTCGCGCGCGGTGCCGTGCGGCGCGCCGGACGCGATGCGTGGACGGGGTACGCCGCAGGCGGGCTGATCCTGATGCTGCTTTCCACCTCGATCGGCGCCGTGGACTGGATCATGTCCCGCGTGGCGGGCTGGCACAGCACGGCGCTGGGCGCGACCTTGTTTGCCTCGCAACTGCTGACGGCGCTGGCTTTTGCCGTGTGGCGGCATCTGCGCGACGCCACCCAGGCCGGCCTCGCGCCACGGCGGCAGGACATGGCCAACCTGCTGCTGGTCGCAGCGCTTGGCTGGGGCTATCTCGCCTTCATGGACTATCTCACCGCGTGGATCTCGGACCTGCCCGCCGACAACGCGTGGTACCTGCCACGGCTGCGCACCGACTGGCGATGGCTGGGCGCCACACTGGCGGTGGTGCCGCTTTCATGCATCCTGCCGCTGCTCGCGCGCGCGGTGAAGCAGAGCGTGACGCCATTGCGCTGGATCGCCGGCCTGCTGTTCGTCACGCAGGCCTTCTACGACCTCTGGCTGGTGCTGCCCGATGTCCACCGCGGCGGCCCTGCATGGTCCTGGAGGGAGCCGCTCGCATGGCTGTGCGCCACCGGACCGGCGATCTGCGCCTGGATTCCCGGGAAGACGCGTCGCGTGGACACGGATGCGCGTGCCATGGACGCCGCCACATGACGCAGCCGGCGCGCCATGAGGAACACCATGTCGACATGCGCGCGCTGCGACGCATCGGCCTGTGGCTGGCCGTGGGGTTCATGGCCGTGCTCGTCGCCATGCATGCGCTGTGGCGCCAGTTTCCAAAGCCGGCATCCGTGCACACCACGGCATTTTCGGGCGCCCGCCTGCAGGCCCATGCGCCCCACGACAGGGAAGAAACGCTCGCCGTCCAGCGCAGGCGTCTTGCGCAATACCGCTGGACTGACGCCGGTCATCGTTACGCGCAGATTCCGATAGAACGCGCGATGGACATCGTGGTCGATGATGCCCGACGCCATGCCAAGGAGACGCGGCCATGACCGCGCGGCTGCTCCTGCTATTGGCGCTGTCCCTGCTGTGCGGCGCCGCCATGCCTCCCGCCGACCTGGATCGGCGCGCGGGATTCGACCAGCACCTGGGCGCGCAGCTGCCGCTGCAGGTCGCACTGCGCGATGGTGGCGATGTCATGGCCACGCTGCAAGCGCGCGCGCATGGACGACCCATGGCCATCGCGCTGGGATATCTGGACTGCACCCATCTCTGCGATACCGTCATGCAAAGTCTCGCGCATGCGCTGGCGCACGCGGGATTGCAGCCGGGCCGCGACCTGGAAGTACTGTTCCTCAGCATCGACCCACGCGAAGGTGCCGATGCCGCCACCCGCGCCGCGCAGCATCTGACCCGCATCGAGCCCGCCGCGCTGCCCGCGCGCTGGCAATACCTACGCGCCGCACCGGATGCGTTGCGCGAGATCACGCAACCGCTGGGCTTTCGCTATTTCCGCGACGAGCGCCTGAACGAGTACGTGCATCCCGCGGGCGTGGTCGTGGTGACACCCCAGGGCAAGGTGTCACGCTACCTGTTCGGCGTCGAATACCAGCCGCACACGCTTCGCCTCGCCGTCGTGGAAGCTTCCCGCGGCGCCGTCGGATCCCTGACCGATCGCCTCGTGCTGCTCTGTTGCGGCTACGACCCCACCACTGGCCGCTACACCCTGCTGATCGGCAAGGTGATGCAACTGCTGGGCGTCACTTTCGCCGCCGCGTTGTTCACCGCCGCGGCATGGCACGCATGGAGGCGCCGTGCATGATGTCCACCACCTTGCAGGCTTCGTCGATCGCGCCGGACATCGACACGCTGTTCAACACGATGCTCGTGGTGAGCAGCATCGTCGTGGCGGGTGTCTTCGGCACCATGATCGTGTTCTGCATCCGCTATCGCCGCGGCAGCCCGGCGGATCGCACCGAGCGGAAGTCGTCGTCGCTGGGCATCGAACTGGCCTGGACGCTGGTGCCGCTGGTGCTGTTCATCGGGCTGTTCGGGTGGAGCATCGGCTTGTGGCAGCGGCTGCAGACGCCGCCGGCCGACTCAGCCGTGATCTACATCGTGGCCAAGCAATGGATGTGGAAGGCGCAGCACCCGAACGGGCAGCGCGAGATCAACGCCCTGCACGTACCCATCGGCCAGCCGATACAACTGGTGATGACCTCGGAAGACGTGATCCACAGCTTCTACGTGCCGGCCTTCCGCGTGAAGCAGGACGTGTTGCCAGGGCGCTACACCCAGCTGTGGTTCACGGCCACCCGGCTCGGGAGTTTTCCGCTGTTCTGCGCCGAGTTCTGCGGCACCGACCATGCCGTGATGCGTGGCGATATCGACGTGATGCAGCCGGCGGCGTATGCGCAATGGCTGCGACAGCACGCATCGGAAACCCTCGCCACGCGCGGCGCCACGCTGTTCCGGCAGCTGGGCTGCAGCGGTTGCCACGGCAGCCAGTCGACGGTGCACGCACCGGACCTGGCCGGCCTTTACGGCAACACCGTGGCGCTGTCCGACGGCTCGCGCGTGGTGGCCGACGACCGCTACCTGCACGACTCCATCATGCTGCCCGCGCTGCAGGTCGTGGCCGGCTACGCGCCGATCATGCCGAGCTACCAGGGACGCATCGGCGAAGAGGACGTGCTGGCCCTGATCGCGTACCTCAAGTCGCCCGCGCCGGAGGCCGCGCATGAACAGCACTGATCGCACCGTACCCGTGGACAACTACCTCACCGCGGGAGAGCCTGGGCTGGCCGGCTGGCTATGCACGCACGACCACAAGCGCATCGGCATCCTCTACGCCATCGGCATCACGTTCTTCTTCTTCCTCGGCGGCATCGCCGCCACGCTGATCAGGCTCAACCTCATCGTGCCCGCGGGCGCGCTGATGAGCGCGGAGACCTACAACAAGGCATTCACCTTCCACGGCGTGGTGATGGTGTGGTTCTTCCTCATCCCGTCGATTCCCGCCACGCTGGGCAACTTCCTGCTGCCGTTGATGATCGGTGCACGGGACGTGGCGTTTCCGCGGCTGAACCTGTTCAGCTGGTACCTGTACGTGGGCGGCGGCCTTTTCACCATCGGCGCCCTGCTGCTGGGCGGCGTCGATACCGGATGGACCTTCTACACGCCCTTCTCCACCATGTTCTCCAACACGCACGTGGTGCTGGCCGTGATCGGCGTCTTCGTGGTCGGGTTCTCCTCGATCCTTACCGGCCTCAACTTCATCGTGACCGTGCACACCATGCGCACCGTGGGCATGCACTGGTTCCGGCTGCCGCTGTTCGTGTGGGCCTTGTACGCGACCAGCCTGGTGATGGTGCTGGCGACACCCGTGCTCGCCATGACGCTCTCGCTCATCGCGCTGGAGCGACTGTTCGGCGTGGGCATCTTCGATCCGGCGCTTGGCGGCGATCCGCTGCTGTTCCAGCACTTCTTCTGGTTCTACTCGCACCCGGCGGTCTACATCATGATCCTGCCGGCGATGGGCGTGGCGAGCGAGCTGATCACCTGCGGCGTGCGCCGGCGCATCTTCGGCTATCGCTTCATGGCGTGGTCGATGATGGCGATCGCGGTGATCGGCTTCATGGTGTGGGGACACCACATGTTCGTCGCCGGGCAATCGATGTACGCCGGCATCGTGTTCTCGATCCTCAGCTTCGTGGTGGCCGTGCCCTCGGCCATCAAGGTGTTCAACTGGGTGGCGACGCTGCACAAGGGCACCATCGATTTCCATGCGCCGATGCTTTACGCGCTGGGCTTCGTTGGCCTGTTCATGCTCGGCGGACTCACCGGGCTTTTCCTCGCCGCCACCGCGCTCGACGTCAACCTCACCGACACGTATTTCGTGGTCGCGCATTTCCACTACATCATGGTCGGCGGCTCGGTGATGGCCTACCTGGGCGGCATCCACTACTGGTGGCCCAAGATCACCGGCCGGCTCTATCCGGAAGGGCCCGCGCGCTTCGCCGCCATCCTCATGTTCTTCGGTTTCAACCTCACGTTCTTTCCGCAGTACCTGCTTGGCTACCTCGGCATGCCCCGGCGCTACCACGCGTATCCCGAGCCGTTCCAATGGTTGAACGTGCTGTCCTCCGCGGGCGCATCCATCCTTGCGGCCTCCTACCTGATGCCGCTGTGCTACCTGGGCTGGTCGCTGTGGCGCGGCGCAGCCGCCGGCCCCAATCCCTGGCGGGCCACCGGCCTGGAATGGACCACCACGTCACCGCCACCCGTGCACAACTTTCCGTTGCCGCCCGTGGTGAACGAGGGGCCGTACCAGTACTGCCCATGAGCGAAGCATCCACACCCCTGCTGGCCAACCGCGCCATCCAGTTCGATGACGATGCGCAGCAGCGCGAGTCGTCCGTGCTCGGCATGTGGGTGTTCATCGCGACCGAGGTGCTGTTCTTCGGCGTGCTTTTCGTGGGCTATACGGTCGCACGCGTGCAGTTTCCGCGCGCGTTCGCCGACGGCGGCGCACGCACCGATCTTCTGCTGGGCAGCATCGAGACCGGCATCCTGCTGATCAGCAGCTGCCTGGCGGCATTGGCGGTGCGCGACGTTCGGTTCGGCGCCTGCCGCATGGCGAGTTGGCTGCTGGCTGGCACGGCGCTGCTCGGCGTCACCTTCCTGGTGCTGCACGGCATCGAGTACCACGCGGAGTACGAGGAGGCGCTGATACCCGGCATGCGCTATCACCCGTCCGGACATCCGGCGCGGGCGATGATGATCTTCTTCTGCCTGTACTACGTCATTACCGGTTTCCACAGCCTCCATGTCGCCATCGGCGTGGCCCTGCTGTCGCGCCTGGCATGGAAGGCCTCGCGCGGGGCGTTCTCTTCGGACTATTTCGCGCCCGTCGAAGTCACGGCATTGTACTGGCACCTCGTCGACATCGTCTGGATATTCGTCTATCCGCTGGTCTACCTCGTGGGGCGATCGGCATGAAGGCATCGCCGCCCTCGCTGCGAAGCCAGCTGCTGACACTGGCGGCGCTGCTCGCGCTGCTTGCCCTCACCATCGTGCTGGCTCGCCTGCCGCTGGGGGCATTCAACGCCGCCCTGGCGGTCGCGATCTCCGCGTGCAAGGCGTTGCTGGTGATGGTGTTCTTCATGCGCGTGGGCGAGGGACACCCGTTCCTGCGCGTGGTGGCCGCGGCGGGATTTCTCTGGCTCTCGCTGTTGCTGGTGCTGGCGCTCGCCGACTATCTCACCCGCACGCCACTGGCGGGCCCATGGTGAACGGGCTCATGCATTGGCGTTTCACCGGCGTGGGATGCCTTCGCGCGTAGCCTGCACGGGCGCCTCGACCATCGCCAGGCTTGGGCATTCCCCTCTCCCAAGCGGCTTCACGCCGTCGGCGGCGCATCACAGGGGCGGCGGGCTTCCCTCTACCTGGCCCGCCGCCCTTTCTCGCGACTGCGCGCAACGCGCCGCGCGCCCTCTCGCACGACCCAAAGCAAAAGGCCGCCTTTCGGCGGCTTTTTGCTCCTTCACCCCGTTGCCGGATCAATGCGGCTTGGCCACGCCCTCGAGCAAGGTTTTCCGGGCCTGTTCGTGGCCCTGGACCATGTTGCTCAGCGAGACGATGCCCACCAGGCGCTTGTCGCGATTGACCACCGGAAGACGCCGCATGCCGAGGCTTGCCATGTTGTCGGCGACCTCCTGGATGTCGTCGTCCTCATAGCAGTACTTCACGCCCTGGCTCATGACATCGCGCACCTTGGCGTCTGCGCCGCGACCTTTCGCAACGCCCTGGATGACGATGTCGCGGTCGGTGATCATGCCGATCAGGCGATCACCGTCACCTACCGGCAGGCTGCCCACGTCGTTGTCGGCCATGGTCGTGGCCGCCTCGCGAAGGCTTTGGTCGGGGCCGACGAGCTTCACGTCGGCAGTCATTACATCGTGGATGGTTCGCATGGTCGATCACCTGAAGGACTGGATGAAAACGGTGCCGCCATCCTCGCCTGATCCCGGTTCACGTCGCGTCGATTCCGCTACCGACGCGTGTGAAAGCGCTCGCCACGGTCGTGCCGATCAGACGCTCGCCTCGTGCCGGGTGGAGATATCGTCGGCATTGTTGGCCTTGAAGATGTCCTCCACCACCGAACGCTGCTTGCTGTCTTCGGTGTGCACGGAGATGAGGATGTTGCCCTCGCGGATCTTTGCGTCGTAGCGCTTGGCTTCAAACTCGGGAATGCCAAGGCCGACCAGCGCGCCTATGATGCCGCCGGTCGCGGTACCCACGGCGGCGCCGCCCAGCGCGGCCATGATCGGGCCCGCCGCAATGAACGGTCCCACGCCCGGGATCGCCAATGCGCCGATGCCCACCAGCCAGCCCAGCGCCGCCCCCACGCCGAGCCCGGCCACGCCGCCGGCCGTGGCGCCTTCGGGCGCCTTGGTGTTGTGCTCGTGGGCGAAGTCCTTGCTGCCCCGGCGGTCCGGCAGAAGCACGGAAATGTCGTCGGCGGGGCATCCCGCCTGCTTCAGGTCCAGCACGATCTTCTCGGCCTGCTCAACCGTCTTGGCGATGCAGTAAACGGCGCTCTTCATGATGGTCTCTCCTCAGTGCTCGACGTCGAGCTGGTTGTCGACCCGGCTAACGCCGGAGGTACCGCTGGCGATGGTTTCCACGCGACTCTTCTCCTCGGCATTGCGCACGACGCCGCGCAACGTCACCACGCCGCCACTGGCAATCACCTTGACGTTGTGCGCCGTCGTCGACAGCGAATGCTCGCCAACGATGGCCTTGCGCACGTGCGCGGCCAGTTCCACGTCGGCCTTGTCGTTGGACTGGCTCTGGGCCGTGGGGTTGGCGCCATGGGCGTCGCGCTGGTTGGTCTTGCTGTTGTTCGGCGGGCGGCCGGTCGAGGACGGCGCGGCTTGATAGGCAAGGCCTTGCACCGCATATATGGAGAGCAAGGCGGACAACAGCAAACCGGTGTATTTGGGAGCTTTCATCGTGGATGGACCCGTCGGCGATATCGATTTCGGTTGTCGCAATCCATGAGTCCAGTGACGGTGAATATCCCGGCAAGCCTTAGTCGACGCCCCACTCTTCCGCATGCATGCCATGACGCAGTTCTCCCTGTTCAACGAGGGCCCGCTCGTATTGCTGGACGATGCCAGCGGACGGATCGTGTACGAAGAAAACGTGATCGATGGCGCGACGGCTGATCGTTGGTTCCGCCAGCTGTCGGACAGCGGGATCTGGTCGCAGAAGCGACGGGTCATGTACGAACGCGAACTTGACGTGCCGCGGCTCACCGCGCATTTCGGCTTTCGCGACGAGTCGTGGCCCGATCCGCTGGCTGAAGCCATGGATCACGTCAGCCGGCACACCGGCGAGACCTTCGACAGCATCGGCCTCAACTTCTACCGCGATGAGCACGACAGCGTGGCGATGCACAACGACCGGCTCGCCGACCTGGTGGAGGGGCGCCCGATCGCGCTGCTGTCGCTGGGCACCACGCGGCGCATGCTGATACGTAGCAAGGCGACGCCACGGCGGCGATTCGACCTCGACCTCAACCCTGGCAGCCTGCTGCTGATGGACTGGCAAAGCCAGCACCATTACGACCACGGCATTCCCAAGCAGACACAACCGGTCGGCCCGCGCATCAGCGTGGCGTTTCGCACGCGCCGTCGCAGCGAATGAGCATCAAAACCCCACGTTGAGGCCGAAGGTGAGCCAGCGATCATGCGCGGCGACGCTGCCATGGCCCACGATCACATCCACGCTGTCGTTGTTGCGGAACGTCCAGCGCAGGCCCGCCTGCGACGTCGCCGCGCCCACCCAGGGATGTATGTGCTCGGCCACGATGGCGAGGTGCGGCGTGAGCTTGTACTTCAGGCCCAGTCCCAACAGCGTCTGCCACTTCCGGTCACGCGACCAGAAGGCGCCGACGTCGGCATTCACCGACCATTGCTGCTGTCCTGGCGGCGTCCACGTCAGCGCCGCATACGTGTTGCGCGATTGCACGTGCCCGTTGGACCAGGTGGCACCGACATTGATCGCCGCGCCCAGCGGATGCGCCGACGGATCGCGCAGCATCCATTTCACGGCGGGGCTTTCCTGATGCTGGTACGGATGATTTTGCCCGGCCGCGCCCAGCGACCATTCCACCGGGCCCGTGCTGCAGGCGGGCAAGGTGTTGAGCGCCTTCTGCCCGCCGGAGAACGCCTGTGCCCAGCTCTGTACCTGGCAGTGCCCCGCCGGCGTGATCGACGCATCGTCGACCAGGTAGGCACCGGCGCCCGCCCACGCCCGAGGCGAGCACAGGATGACCGTTGCCGCCGCCAGCACCGCCGTCGCGCAGCGGCTCATCCCTTGCCCATGGTGGCGAACATCACGATGGCCGCTATGCCCATCACGGCCGTCGCCAGCCAGCCCAGCACCAACAGCCAGCCGCGCACCACCTGCTCGCCCATCGCCTTGCGCCGGCGGCCAACCAACATGATCGCCGCCATCAGCGGTACGGCGCACACGCCGTTCACCACCGCGCTCCAGTACAGCGCCTTGATCGGATCCAGCGGCGACAGCGTCAGTGCAGCTCCCAGCGCCATCGAGCCGATCAGCACGCCATAGAACAATTTCGCCCCACGCGGCGAGCAGCTCAGGCCGTAACGCGCGTGCGCGGCGCCGGCCACCGCGAAGGCCGTCGCGCCCGCCAGCACGGGCACCGCAAGCAGGCCGGTGCTGATGATGCCCATCGAGAACAACGTGAATGCGAAGCGGCCGGCGAGCGGGCGCAGCGCTTCGGCGGCTTCGGAGGTGGACGTGATGTCGGTCTTGCCGTGCGCATGGAGCACCGCCGCGGCGGTGACGATCATGAAGAACGCGATGACGTTGGAGAAAATCATGCCGACGCTGGTATCGGTCGCGATGCGACGCAAGGCATCGGGTGCCTGTTCCGACGCCTCGCGCAGCGGCTCGCGCTCGTCGCTTTCGCGCAGCTCCTCCACCTCCTGCGCGGCCTGCCAGCAGAACAGGTACGGACTGATGGTGGTGCCAAGCACGGCGACCAGGCCGGTCACGTAGTCGAGATTCCACGGTGCGTGCGGCATGACGACGGAACGCGCCACCTCGCTCCACGGCACCTTGACGGCGAACACGGTGGCCACGTAGGCGAACAGGCTCATCGCGAGCACCTTGAGTATGGGCGAGTAGCGCTCGAACGAGACGTACACCTGCAACGCCGTGGACACCACGGCGAAGACGATCGCGTACGCGAGCCCGGGACCACCGAGCAGCAGCTTGGCCGCCGCTCCCATCGCCGCCAGGTCGGCGCCAATGTTGATCACGTTGGCCACCACCAGCATGGCCACCAGCGACCACACGGCCGGCTTGGGAAACTGCCGGGAGAGGTTGTCCGCCAGTCCGCGCCCGGTCACGCGACCGATGCGCGCGCACACCATCTGTATCGCGATCATCAGCGGCGTCGTGATGAACACGATCCATAGCATGGCGTAGCCGAAGCGCGCACCGACCTGCGAGTACGTCGCGACGCCGCTGGGATCGTCATCCGCAGCCCCTGTCACCAGGCCGGCACTCAGCCGCTTCCACCAAGGGCTGGGCGGTGCGTCGTTGAGGGGCACGCGCTTGTTCGGCCGCATCAAGCGGGCTCCGCCGCGAGCCAGGCCTCGCCAGGCTCAACGCACAGGCCCAGGCTGTCGGACATCTGCGCCAGCGCGCGGACGTGGCGCTCGTGGCTGGCGGCGGCCACCGCGTCCCTGGCAATGGTGACGCGATAGCCACGCACGTGCGCATCGATCGCCGTGCAAAGCACGCAGGCATCCGTGGCGGCGCCGGCGATGCACAACTCCTTGACGCCCAGATGCTCCAGCAACGGCACGAGTTGCGTATGGTAGAACGCCGAATGCCGCGACTTCAGCAGCACGACGTCGTCGCTCGTCGGGTACAGCACTTCGAGCAGATGCGAGGCCGCAGGAAGGCCCTCGCGCACGGTGTGGGCGAGGACGCCTCGCCAGCTGTCATGCCAGCGCTGGAAATTGTCGTTGCAATAAATCACGGGCTCGTGCCGTTTCCGGCACCGTGAGACGAGCGCGGCAATGGCCGGCGCCGTACGCACGAGCGCGTCCGCCAGCTCGCGGCCGTCTTCGAACCGAAAATGGCTGAAGACGTCCACCAGCAACAGTGCGCGCCTGTTACGCGCCGACGACCGGGTGGCGATCATCGCCTCTCCACTCGCAACGGAATGGCCCGACAGTGGCCGCTATTCCGTCCACGCGCAGTGTGGCCGGCGTGAGCATGCCGTCGAAAACCAATGGCGTTCATGACGGTCTCGCGACGGGCTCAGCCGTGGTTCTCACGCGCGATGCGAGCGCGGAAATTTCGGTGCGCACTCCATTATTTACTGCGTTTGCTTCGCTCACATTCTTTATGGATGTCTTACACGCCGAGTTGATGCAGCAACTCCTAGCGTCTGAATCATTGCTGTAGCCAGTCCCTGGCTGCTGCATCTCCCACATCCACGCAGCAACCGGCCGCCGCCCGCGCGTGGCGCGCCGGTGCGAGAGCCATGCACCATGACCAACGCCATTTCGTTCCGTAACACGCCTGCCACCAAGGACGCCACGCGACGTCCCACCGAACATCGCAGCAACCGCCCCTCCCGCCCGCGTCACGGACAGATCAACGCCCTGTTCGTCACCACCGAGATGACCGATTTCGTCAAGACCGGCGGGCTCGGGGACGTCGCCGCGGCGCTGCCGCGTGCGCTGTCGCGCTGGCATGACGTACGCGTGCTCATCCCCGGTTATCCGGCCGTACTGGAGCGTGCGCGGTCGCTGCGCTGGGTGGGCTGGACGCAGCCCTTCGCGGGTCTTCCCGCCGCGCGCATCGGACACATGCGTACCGAGGACGGACTCGACGTCTACGTGCTGCGCCAGCCGGCCATGTTCGAGCGCGTGGGTTCGCCTTACGTCGGCCCCACCGGCACCGACTGGACCGACAACGCCACGCGCTTCGCCCTGCTCTCCATGGCCGCGGCGCAGATCGCGATGGGCACCACCGGCATGGACTGGTGCCCCGACCTGCTGCATCTCAACGACTGGCCGACGGCGCTCGCCGCGCCGTACCTGCAGTGGGGCGGCCGCCGCGTGCCCTCGATACTGACCATCCACAACCTGGCGCACCAGGGCCTGTTTCCCGCCACCTGCCGCGCGACACTCGGCATTCCGATGCGCGCGACCGAAGCGGACTATCACGGGCAGATTTCGTTCCTGCGCGCCGGCCTCATGCTGGCCGACCAGGTGACCACGGTCAGCGCCACCTACGCCGAACAGATCGCCACGCCGCTGCATGGCATGGGCCTGCATGCGCTGCTCCACCGGCGTGCGGCGCAAGGGCGGCTGAGCGGCATCACCAACGGCATCGACGGCAGCTGGTGCCTCGCCAACGATCCCGCGCTGCCGCAGGGCGACGACCGCGGCGCCGATGCGGTGCGCCTGCGTGCACGCGCACAGCTGCGCAGCGAGCTGGGCCTGGACGAGCACGAAGGTCCGGTGTTCAGTTTCGTGGCGCGCATGGTGGCCCAGAAAGGCATCGACCTGGTGTGCGAGGTCGGCCCGCAGATCGTCTCGGCCGGCGGCCAGCTCGCGCTGATCGGTGTGGGCGATGCCGACATGGAAGCGGCCGTGGCGCGCCTCGCGCGACGCTTCCGCGGGCGCGTTGCGGCCTCCATCGGCTTCAGCGAGCCCCTGGCGCGCCGCATGTTCGCCGGCTCGGACTTCCTGCTGATGCCCTCGCGCTTCGAGCCATGCGGATTGAGCCAGATGTATGCGCAGACCTACGGCAGCCTGCCCATTGCGCATGCCACCGGCGGACTGCTGGACACGATCGAGGACGGCGTCACCGGCCTGCTGTTTTCGCAGCCGCGCGCCACCGACCTGCGCCAGGCCTTGCAACGCGCGTTCCGCATCTACGACGAGACCGAGTTGCTGCAGGCGATGCGCCGCGCGGCCATGGCCCAGCGCCACGACTGGACCGGCCCGGCCCGCCAGTACAGCGCCTTGTACGCGAAGGCAGTGGCCCAACGTGCGGCAGCCTGACCATGGCATCGAGCGTGGAAGCCGCTTCGTCACGCAACGGTGCGGAAGCCGCCCAGCTGGCTCGCATCGCGACGGGCAACCATCAGGATCCCTTCGCGTGGCTGGGGCCGCACCGCAACGGGGACGGCTGGACGGTGCGCGCGTGCCTGCCGGGCGCCCGTCGCGTCGACGTGCTGGACGAGCGCGGATCGCTCTGGGCCAGCGCCACGCAGGAGGTCGCTGGCGTGTTCGTCGCGCGCGCCCGGACTGATCCGGGTCGCTACACGCTGGGCATCGAGTGGGAGACGGCCGAACAGCGGCTGATCGATCCGTATGCCTTCCCCCCGCTGCTCGATGAAAGCACGCTGGAGGCCTTTCACCAGGGCAAGCTGCATCACTCCGAGCAGCAACTGGGCGCGCATCCGACCACCTTCGACAACGTCGCCGGCGTGCACTTCGCGGTGTGGGCGCCGAACGCCTGGCGCGTCTCGGTGGTCGGCGACTTCAATGGCTGGGATGGCCGCCGCCATGTGATGCGCCTGCGTCACCAGGCCGGCGTGTGGGAGATCTTCATCCCCGGCGTGCAGGCCGGCGCGCGCTACAAGTACGAGCTGCTCGACCGCTTCGGCCATCTGCTGCCGCTGAAGGCCGACCCGTATGCCTTGCGCATGGAACATCCGCCCGCCTCGGCGTCCATCGTCGCCGCGCCGCTGTCGGTCAAATGGCACGACACGCATTGGCGGGCGCAGCGCGCCAAGCACCAGCGCCGCGATGCGCCGCTCTCCATCTACGAAGTGCACGCCGGCTCGTGGCGACGCAACGCGGACGGCAGCATGCCCGACTGGGATGCGCTGGCGCGCACGCTGATTCCCTATGTGCAGGAGCTGGGCTTCACGCACATCGAACTGATGCCAGTGAGCGAGCATCCGTTCGGCGGTTCGTGGGGGTACCAGCCGCTGGGCATCTATGCGCCCACCGCGCGTCTGGGCGACGCCGATGCCTTCGCCCGCTTCGTCGATTCGTGCCACGTGGCGGGGCTGGGCGTGATCATCGACTGGGTCGGCGCGCACTTTCCCGACGACCCGCATGGGCTGGCCCGCTTCGACGGCACCGCCCTCTACGAGCACGCCGACCCACGCGAAGGCTTCCATCAGGACTGGCACACGCTGATCTACAACTACGGCCGTCGTGAAGTGGCGCAGTACCTGATCGGCAGCGCGCTGTCATGGATCGATCGCTTCCATGTCGATGGCCTGCGCATCGATGCGGTGGCCAGCATGCTGTACCGCGACTACAGCCGTGGCGAAGGCGAATGGGTGCCCAACCATCACGGCGGACGAGAGAACCTCGAAGCCATCGACCTGCTGCGCGAGCTCAACCGGCTGATCGCCGAACGCCACCCTGGCGTGCTCGTGATCGCCGAGGAGTCCACCGCATGGCCCGGCGTGACGACACGGCTGCAGGAAGGCGGACTGGGCTTCAGCTACAAGTGGAACATGGGCTGGATGCACGACAGCCTGCGCTACATGCGGCGCAACCCGATCTACCGGCGTTACCACTACCACGACCTGACGTTCGGCATGACCTACGCGTATGCCGAGCGTTTCATCCTCGCGCTGTCGCACGACGAAGTGGTGCACGGCAAGGGTTCGCTGCTGCAGCGCATGCCGGGCGACCATTGGCAACGCTTGGCGAACCTGCGCGCGTACTTCGGCTTCATGTGGGCGCACCCGGGCAAGAAGCTGCTGTTCATGGGCGGCGAACTGGCCACGTGGAGCGAGTGGAACCATGACGGCGAACTGGACTGGCGCCTGTGCGATGACCCCATGCACGAAGGCGTGCGCAGGCTCGTCGCCGACCTCAATCGCGTGCTGGTGAACGAGCCGGCACTGCACCAGGAAGACGATCATCCGCGCGGCTTCGCCTGGATCGTGGCCGACGACGCGCCGCAATCCGTCTATGCCTTCGCTCGTTACGGCAGCGAAGGCACCGCGCCGGTGCTGGCCGTGTGCAATTTCACGCCGCAGCCGCGACACGACTATCGCATCGGCGTGCCCGAAGCGGGCCGATGGAGCGAACTGTGCAACACCGACAGTGCGTTCTACGGCGGCTCCAACGTGGGAAACAGCGGGGTGATCTCCACCCTGCCCCAACCCAGCCATGGCTATGCCCAGTCGCTGGTGCTCACGTTGCCGCCGCTCGCCACGCTGATCCTGCGTGCGGAGGACAGCTGATGGCGGCGGCGAGCTGGGGCGCCTCGCCGCTGCCCTCAGGGATGACCGAGTTCCGCCTGTGGGCCCCCGCCGCCGGGGAAGTCACCGTCGCACTGGAGGGCGCCCATGTGCCCATGCGCGCGCTGCGCCACGGCGTATTCGTGCTCCGGACCAAGGCCGCCGTCGGCGAGGGCTACCGTTTTCGCATCGATGGCGTAGACGCACCCGACCCGGCGGCGCGCGCGCAACTGGGTGACGTGCACGGGCCCAGCCTGGTGGTGGACCAGGGCAGCTACACCTGGCACCACGACGGCTGGCGGGGACGCCCGTGGCGTGAAGCGGTGATCTGCGAAATCCACGTGGGATGCATGGGCGGCTTCGAGGCCGTGACGCGGCAGCTTCCGCAGCTGCGCGACGCGGGCTACACCGCCATCGAGCTGATGCCCGTGGGCGAATTCCCCGGTAACCGCAATTGGGGCTACGACGGCGTGCTGCCTTTCGCGCCCGAGGCCAGCTACGGAACGCCCGACCAGCTCAAGGCCCTGGTCGACGGCGCGCACGGACTGGGCATGATGGTGTTGCTCGACGTGGTCTACAACCACCTGGGCCCCAGCGGCAACGCGTTGCCGCGCTATGCGCCGCTGTTCTTTCGCGCCGACACGCCGACCCCCTGGGGTCCCGCCATCGATTTCCGCCGTGCGCGCGTGCGCGAGTTCTTCGTCGACAACGCCCTGATGTGGCTGCGCGACTATCGCTTCGATGGCTTGCGCCTCGATGCGGTGCATACGATCCACCCGGCGTCCTTCCTCTACGACCTCGCCACGCGCATCCGCAACGGGCTGCCGTCCGGCCGACACGTGCACCTGCTGCTGGAAAACGAACGCAACGATCCGCGCCTGCTGGAAGACGCCTATACCGCGCAATGGAACGACGACGGACACAACGCATTGCATGCGCTGCTCACCGGCGAGCGCGAGGGCTATTACGCCGATTTCGCGCGCCGCCCGCTGGAGCACACCATGCGCATGCTCGCCGAGGGCTTCGTCTACCAGGGCCAGCGCGACTACCAGGGCCGCCGCCGCGGCCGGCCGAGCGATGGCCTGGCGCCCGACGCGTTCGTGCTGTTCCTGCAGAACCACGACCAGATCGGCAACCGTCCTCTCGGCGATCGGCTGATCACGCTCATCCCGCGCGAACGCTGGCGCGCCGCCATGGCGCTGGTCGCGCTGTGCCCGATGATCCCGATGTTCTTCATGGGCGACGAATGGGCGTGCGATACGCCGTTCCTGTATTTCACCGACTATCACGGCGAACTCGCCTCGCAGGTGCGCGAAGGGCGCCGCAACGAATTCGCCGCGTTCTCGGGCTTCTCGGATCCGGCCCGGCGTGCCGCCATCCCCGATCCGAACGCGCGCGCCACCTTCGAGGCGTCCCGCCCGCAAGGCGGCGACACCGCGGCCGCCGCGACGATGCGACGCTGGTTTCGCCACCTCGTCGACATGCGCATGCAACACCTCGTGCCGGGTATTCCCGGCTGCCACGCGCTCGGCTGCGCGCTGCTCGGCGGTCGCGCGCTGGTCGCGCGCTGGCGACTGGGCGATGGCGCGCTGTGGTCGCTCGCCTTCAATGTCGGCGATTCCAACCTGCGCTATAAGCCCGGGCCTTACGCGGTGCGCATCCATCTCGAAGCGGCGCAGCCCGGCATGCTCGAAGACGAGCTGCCGCCCGACAGCCTCGCCGCCTGGCGCGAGCCGCCGCCGTGAACGCCGCGCTCCAGCAACGAGCGCTCGCGGCCGGTATCGAAGTGGCGTGGACGGATGCGCAAGGTCAGCCCCGCCTGCTCGCCGCCGACACCATCGACGCCCTGCTCCAGGTGCTTGGCTCGCATGCGGCCGGCGACGACCCCGCGCTGCGCGTGGTCGTCGCCGGCGCACCGCTCGGCATGCCCGAACGTCCACGCGAGGCGTTCTGCCTCGATACGCGGCGTCACGTACCGCTGTTGCACGATGCCCAGGGGCGCGTGCACGCACCCGATCACCCCGGTCATTACCTTCTGCAACTCGGCTCGCGCGAACAGCACCTCGCCGTCGCGCCCGCGCGCTGCTACGGCGTCGCCGACCTCGCGTCTCGCAGCAGCGAGCGCGCGTGGGGCGTGAGCGCACAGGTGTATGGATTGCGCCGCTCGGATGACGGCGGACTGGGCGACAACCAGGCGGTCGCCGCCGTGGGCCGGCATGTCGCCGCGGCCGGTGGCGACGCGATTGCACTGAGTCCGCTGCATGCGGCGACGCCACCGGATGAAGGCTTCAGCCCCTACTCGCCCTCGCACCGCGCGTGGCTGGATACGCTGCAGATCGCGCCGGCGCAGGTTGCCGGCACCGAAGCGCTGCACGATGCGCTGGAGCGCAGCGGCCAGTTGCAGGCCTGGGTGCAAAGCGAACGCTCGCCGCTGATCGACTGGCACGCGCAGGACACCATGCGCCATCGGCTATGGACCAGCCTGCGGCAAGGCTGGGGACAGCAGCCGGAGGTGCGGTCCGCCTTCGATGCATTCCTGCGCGAGGCCGGCGACAGCCTGTACCCGCACGCGCTGTTCGCGGCGCACCAGCGACTCGCGCGCACGCGCGGCGAGAGCACCGACTGGCGCCACTGGGACAGCGACTGGGCCGATCCGGACAGCGCCCTCGTGCAGGACTTCGCGCAACGCCACGCCAGCGCGGTCGAACACGAATGCTTCCTGCAATGGCTGGCCGCGCAATGCTGGCAGCACACGCAGGCGCAACTGCTCGGCTCGGGCCAGCGCATCGGCCTCATCTGGGATCTCGCCACGGGCTTCGAGCCCGGTGGAAGCGAAGCCTGGCAGCATCGCGGCCTGGTGGTGCAGGACGCCCACATCGGCGCTCCGCCCGACGCCTTCAATCCCGATGGGCAGGACTGGGGACTGGCGGCCTACGCGCCAGCCTCGCTGCAGCGCAGCGGATACGCGCCGCTGCGCACGCTGCTCGACCGCATGATGTCGCGCGGAGGCGGATTGCGCATCGACCACATCCTCGGCTGGTCGCGCCTGTGGTTCGTGCCCGCGGGCATGTCGCCCCGCGACGGCGGCTATGTGCGCTACCCGCTGCACGACCTGCTGGGCCTGCTTGCGCTGGCCTCGTGGCGGCATCGCTGCCTGGTGATCGGCGAAGACCTGGGTACGGTGCCGGTCGACCTGCGGCAGACGCTGGCGGACCACGGCGTGTATGGCATGGACGTGCTGCAGTTCACGCGCGATGCGCAGGGCGCGTTTGTTCCTCCCGCGCGCTGGCGCACGCATGCGGTCGCCATGAGCAGCACGCACGACCTGCCGCCGCTCGCCGGGTGGCGCGCCGGTACCGACCTTGGCGCGCTCTCGCGCGTGCATGCGTGGAACAGCCAGGAGCAGGCCATGGCGCTGCGCCGCCGGCACCACGACGTGGAGCAGCTCGATCGCATGCTGCAGGGTTTTCCCGCGAGCTCGCCCGCCCAGGCCGCGTTACGCGCCGTCGCCGAAAGCGCCGCACCGCTCGCGTTGTTTCCGCTGGAGGACGTGCTGGCCGAGCGACAACAGCCGAACCTCCCCGGCACCACCCCGGCGCAGCATCCCAACTGGCGCCGCCGGCTGAGCTGGCGCGTGCCACGCCTGGATGCGACCTTGCGCTGGATAGCCCGCCATCGCCGGACGCGAGCCCATGGCTGAGCTGTTGTCGACCGCGCGGCTGCAGCTTCATCGCGGCTTCGATCTCTGGCACGCGCAGCGACACGTGCCCTACTACCGACAGCTGGGCATCACGCATCTCTACCTGTCGCCGGTCGCCGAAGCACGCACAGGATCGACGCATGGCTACGACGTCACCGATCCCACCGTGGTGCGCGCAGAGCTCGGCGGCGAGACCGCACTGCGCGCGCTGGCGGATGCGCTGCATGAGCACGATATGGGCGCGATCCTGGACATCGTGCCCAACCACATGGCGGCCGACACGTCCAACCCATGGTGGCGGGACGTGCTCCAGCGAGGCCCAGGCAGCCGCCATGCGCGCTTCTTCGATATCGACTGGGACGCGCCCACGTCGCCCGGCCGCGTATGGCTGCCATGGTTGCAGGCGCCGCTGTGCGAGGTGCTGGCGCGACAGGAGATCCGCATCGACCGCACGCGCGAACCGGAGCTGTGCCATGCCGACTGGCGCCTCCCGCTGGCCGAAGGCAGCGATGAGGGCATCGACGATCGCGACCCGGCCGGCATGCGCGCCCTGCTCGATCGGCAGCATTACCGGCTCGCGTGGTGGCGCAGCAGCGGCGACGCGGTGAATTACCGGCGCTTCTTCGACATCGATGGCCTGGTCGCGCTGAACATGGACATCGACGAGGCCTTCGACGCCACGCATGCCCTGCCGCTGAGACTGCTCGCGACCGGCGTGATCGACGGGCTGCGCATCGACCACGTCGACGGCCTGGCCCATCCGCAGCGCTATCTCGAACGCCTTCGCGAAGAGCTCCGGCCCATTGCCGAACGCCGCGGCGCGCCGATCAGCCTGCACGTCGAGAAGATCCTCCGTGGCGACGAGGCCCTGCCTGCCAGCTGGCCGGTGGATGGCACGACCGGTTACGAGATGATGGATCGCCTGGGCGCGGTTCTTCACGATGCGCGCGCGGAGTCGACGCTCGCGCTGGCCTGGCGCAAGACCGCCGGACGGCCGATGAGCTTTGCCGGCGAAGAATGCCTGGCCCGCCACCAATGGTTGCGTCGCGGACTGCACAGCGATTTCGCCCGCGCCATGCGCGCCTGGCAATGTTGCCTGGATGCCTCGCCGGAAGCGGGCGACCTCACCGAAGCATCGCTTCGGCGCGCCGGCGCGGATGTGCTCGCGCACGTGCCGGTGTACCGCACCTACCTCGGCGACGCGCCGCCAGACGAGGCGGATCGCCGCGTGCTCGCCGAGGCTTTCGTTCAAGCGGAAAAGCAGGGCCACCCCGACGATCGCGAAGCACGCGAATGGCTGCGCCGGGCGATGACCGAGGCACCGCCGCCACAGACGGCACGGCATGCCTCGTGGCGCACCGCGCGACAGCGTTTCGAACAGCTCTCCGCGCCACTCGCCGCCAAGGCGGTGGAAGACACCGCGTTCTACCGCTACGGCGTGTGGCTGTCGCGCAACGAGGTCGGCAGCGATCCCGCCCGGTTCGCCCTGTCTGTCGATGCGTTCCATCGCGACATGCAGCAACGCGCGACGCGAGGATTGCGCAGCCTCTCCGCCACGGCCACGCACGACCACAAGCGCGGCGAAGACGTACGCGCCCGCATGGCGGCATGGAGCGAACGCCCGGAGCGCTGGCTGACGCTGCTGCAACAGGCCATGCCACTGCTGTGCCGCCCGGACGAAGCCGTCGCGCGCGGCGATGTCGCCATGCTGCTGCAGACGCTGGTGGCGGCATGGCCGCTGACGCTGGACGCTGCGGACGTGTCCGGCGTCATGCATTACTTCGAGCGCGTGCTGGCGTGGTGGCTCAAGGCACTGCGCGAAGCGCGCCTGCGCACGCGCTGGACACGGCCCGACGATGCCTACGAAGCGGCGGCCACCGCGCTGCTGCAGCGCCTCGCCACCGACGCCACGCTTGCGCCGCTGCTCGCCAACGTGGCGAAGACCGCGCATTGGCTGGACGCGCCCGGCGCACTCAACGGCCTAGTCGCCGTCACGCTGCGCAACACCTTGCCCGGCGTGCCCGATCTCTACCAGGGCTGCGAATACTGGGACCTTTCGCTGGTCGATCCGGACAACCGCTCGCCGGTGGACTACCCGTCGCGCAACGGCTCGCTGGCCCTGTTCGCGCCACCGGGCGAACTGCTGCCGCGTTTTCGCGACGGCGCTATCAAGCAGGCACTGCTGGCGCGCCTGCTGTCCGCACGCCGCAGCCTGCCCGCCCTGTTTTCGGAAGGCGACTACCAGCCATGGATCGCCGAAGGCCCCGCGGCCGAGCACGTGCTTGCCTTCACGCGCCATCATGGCAACTCGACCCTGCTGGTCGCCGTGCCGCGGCTGTGCATGCACTGGATGGATGGCCAGGCGCTGCCACAGGTACCTGCGCACGCATGGCGTGACACGCGACTCCATCCGCCCACGGGCGTGCACTTTCGCGACCTGCTCGGCGAACGCGCCCTGTCGACACACGATCAATCAGGCTTGCCCTTGTCGCTCCTGCTCTGGGAATGGCCGGTGGCGGTCTGGCACGCAACCACGGAGGAACCATGAATACCCCCTCAGATCGCGACGAGCGCATTCGCCAGATGGCGCATCGCATATGGGAATCCGAAGGACGCCCACACGGGCAGGACGAACGTCACTGGCACATGGCCGAGCGCCTGGTCGAAGCGAACGAGCGCGCGGTGTTCGAGGCCGAGCATGGCGAGCCGCCGAATGAACCAGAAGCCTAGCCCGGTCGAAAGCATCGACGTGCACGATGCCGCGCCGCAGCCGGCGCGACGTCCGTCGCGCGTGCGCGAAGGCCTGCCTTTTCCGCTCGGCGCCACCTGGGACGGCCTCGGCGTCAACTTCGCATTGTTCTCCGCCCACGCGACGCGCGTGGAGCTTTGCCTGTTCGACGACGAAGGGCGCGAGACCGAGCGGATCACGCTGCCGGAACACACCGACGAGGTCTGGCATGGCTATCTGCCCGATGCGCGACCCGGGCAGATCTACGGCTATCGCGTGCACGGCCCGTATGAACCCCAGGCCGGCCACCGCTTCAACCCGAACAAGCTGCTGCTCGATCCGTACGCGAAGCAGATCGTCGGACAGCTGCGCTGGCACGATGCGCTGTTCGGCTACGTCATCGGCCATGCCGACGGCGACCTGAGCTTCGACAAGCGCGACAGCGCGCCCTACGTGCCCAAGGCCCGCGTGATCGACCCGGCCTTCACCTGGGGCAACACGCGGCGACCGCAGATCCCCTGGGACCACACCGTCGTCTACGAGACCCACGTGCGCGGCTACACCATGCGCCATCCGCGCGTTCCGCCGGAGCTGCGCGGCACCTTCGCCGGGCTCGCCGTGCAGGAGGTCATCGACTACATCAAGGGTCTGGGCGTCACCGCGGTGGAGCTGATGCCGATCCACGCCTTCGTCGATGACAAGTACCTGCTCGACAACGGCCTGCGCAACTACTGGGGCTACAACACGTTGGGCTTCTTCGCGCCGCAGCCACGCTACATGGCGACCCACACGGTGGCCGAGTTCAAGGAAATGGTCGCCCACTTCCACGACGCCGGCCTCGAAGTGCTGCTGGACGTGGTCTACAACCACACCGCCGAGGGCAACGAGAACGGACCGACCCTGTCGCTGCGCGGCATCGACAACCACAGCTACTACCGGCTCGCCGACGATCCGCGCCACTACATCAACGACACCGGCACCGGCAACACGCTCAACCTCAGCCATCCTCGCGTGCTTCAGCTCGTCACCGATTCGCTGCGCTACTGGGCCAACGACATGCACGTCGACGGCTTCCGCTTCGATCTCGCCACCATCCTCGGGCGCGAATGGCATGGTTTCGACCAGGGCGGCGGCTTCCTCGACGTGTGCGGCCAGGACCCCACGCTGGCGCGTCTCAAGCTGATCGCCGAACCCTGGGATCTCGGCCCGGGCGGTTACCAGGCCGGTGGATTCCCGCCCGGCTGGGCCGAATGGAACGATCGCTTCCGCGACACGGCGCGCTCGTTCTGGCGCGGCGACGAAGGCCGGTTGGCGGAACTGACCACCCGGCTCACGGGTTCGGCCGATCTCTTCGACCGGCGCGGTCGCCGCCCGTTCGCCTCGGTGAACTTCATCACCTCGCACGACGGCTTCACGCTCGAAGACCTCGTGAGCTACGACGAGAAGCACAACGAGGCGAACGGCGAAAACAACAACGACGGCGCGGACCACAACCTCAGCTGGAACCATGGGCACGAAGGTCCCACCGACGACCCGGCGATCCTCGCGCTGCGCGCACGCCAGAAGCGCAACCTGCTCGCCACGCTGCTGCTGTCGCAAGGCACGCCCATGCTGCTGGCGGGCGACGAGTTCTCGCACACGCAGGACGGCAACAACAATGCGTACTGCCAGGACAACGAACTGACCTGGTTCGACTGGCTGGCTGCCGAGCACAGTCGCGGGCTTTCGGCCTACGTGCGGCACCTGCTGCGCATTCGCCGGCATTACCCGTTGCTGCGACGCAAGCACTTCCTCACCGGCAAGATCGCCGAAGGCCTGGACGTGCGCGATGTCACCTGGCTCACGCCGGACGGGTCGATGATGGAACAGCCCGATTGGGAAGACCCGTCGCGCAGTACCGTCGGCATGCTGCTGGACGGCCGCACGGCCGAGAGCACCAACCGGCGTGCCGGCGGCGAGTACAGCCTGCTGTTGCTGGTGCATGCGGGCGCCGAACCGATCGCCTTCCAGTTGCCTGCGTCACCCGGTGCGGGCGACTGGCAGCTGCTCGTCACCAGCGATCCGGATCTTCCGCATGGCGTCTATCACGACGGCGACGAACCGTTCACCCTGCAGCCGCGGACGTTCTGCCTGCTGCGTGCACGCGTGGGCCGCCGCCATCGCGAGTACACGTGAACAGCGAAACTAACGAGTAGCGCGATGCGCTCAGCTGGTGCGCTCCATGCTGTGCTTGAGATCGCGCATCTGGTCGTGCCCCTGCAGTACCAACTGGTAGGCCTCCTGCACGACCATGCGCGTGGCCGGCGTGAGGTCGTCGTCCTTGAGCAGGGTTTCGTACTTCGACTTGATGTGGTCCTCGCCGCGCTCCACTTCCTTCACCACCGCCTCGTCGCCCTTGCTCAGCGCCGCGCGCAGGTCGACGAACACGCGATGCACGGTGGCGGCCAGGGTGCCTTCGTCGGACGGCGTGCCGCCGAGCACCCGCACCTGCTCCTGCATGCGCGCCGCAATGCGTTGCCGCTCTTCCGCGCGACGGCCGAAGAGATCCTTGAGCTCCGCCCGCTGCGCTTCCTTGGCGGCCTCGGCGTAGCCCAGCATGCTGTCGATCGTCACTTCGATGAGGTGGTTCAGCACGCGGATATCGTGTTCGTTGCTGCTCATGGGATGTTTCCTCGCGACTATGCGTGAAAACCTTCGCCGAGGCCGGAGTATCGTCGAGTGAATTCGGCATGGCGGCCCGGTCAAGAGCCATCGACGCGAGGCGCCGACGTAAACGGTTCGTTGCGGCCACCTGCACGCGACGTCATCGTCCGCGATGCAAACGTGGCCGCGTGCGTCGATTGACGCGCCCCATGCGCGGCCGCCCTTCAGGCCGGCCGCGCCGGCTTTCAAGCGACGGAGGTGCGGCCCATGCCTCACACCAACATCATCTGCAAGCACGAGGTCTGCCTGTGCGAAGTGTCGGACCCGGGCGCCTTCTGCAGCGGCTATTGCAAGGAGGCCTGGGAAGACAACGTCACCGAGCCCGTCTGCAGGTGCGGCCACCCCAACTGCCGCCAGGCCGCCGAGGAAATCGGCGAAGACAGCGGCGAGGACCCGGCGCGAACCTGAGCGCGCTCACACCGTAGGCCAGTCGTCGGCGGGCTGCAGCGCGCTGGTGCGGTCGAGCCAGACCCAGGCATCGAACTGGCCGGCGAGTTCCGCACGCATGTAATGCGAAAGCCGCTCGGTCTGCGGCAGGTAGATCACGCCAATGAATCGCTCCAGGCGCGACTGGTGCAGCTCGCCGCGCAGGTCGTCGTCATCCCTCAGGTCCAGCAGGAAGCGTTCGATGCCCGCGCCATGCATGCAGTGTTCGTGGCTGTCGGGCAAGGCCGGTCGAACGTCCATCACCTGCATGGGCTGGTCCCAGGCATCCGCCGCGGCGACCTGCCCCGCATACGTGCCCATGCCAATGGATACACAGCGCAATCCATAGCGTTGACGACACAGCTGGCCGATGTTCAGCTCGCCGCGATGATGGGCCATGTCCGTCGCCCTGGCATCGCCGACATGCGAGTTGTGCGCCCACACCACCACTTTCCGGGTTGCGCCGTGGCTGCGGCGGATGCGATCCAGGGTATCGGCCATATGCATGTCGCGCAGGTTCCAGCTCTCCTGCGATCCGAGGTAGGCCGCGCGGTAGTACTCCTCGGCAGCAGCGACGACGCGTGCGTTCTCGGCCGCATCGAAGAAATCCGCATCGAGCTCCGCCGCGTGGGAGAGCTCGCGTTCGAGCAGATCGCGGCACTGCGCGACCACCGCCTGCGCGCAGCCCTCGTAGTCGCCATGCAGCACCGCGCCACCGTAGCGGATCGGATGGGCGATCCAGGGCGACAGGCAACCGTAGCGCGAGCGCGCGAGTGCCGCGGCATCGGGATCGAGCCGGTCGAGGTAGGCCAGCACCGCCGCCATCGAGGTATCCAGGCTGTAGATGTCCAGGCCGTACAGGCCTGCGCGCTGGTCCCGCGGTCGACCCGCATTGTGTTCGCGCAGCCAGCGCACGAACGCCGCCATCTCGCGGTTGCGCCACATCCAGGCGGGAAAGCGCTGGAACGGCGGCCGTGCGGCATCCAGCGGCGTATCGCCCTGCACGTAGCGATTGACGGTGGAGGCATCGGGCCAATCGGCCTCGATGGCCACCGCCCGGAAGCCGTGCTGCGTGACGAGGCGTTGCGTGATGGCGGCCCGGGCACGGTAGAACTCCGACGTGCCGTGCGTGCCATCGCCGATGAGCACGACGTCGACATCCGCATAGGCATCGAAGGCGTCGGCAAATCCGGCGTCGGCGATGTCCGGCAGCGGCTGCGCATGTTCCGCGATGAGCCCGGCGAGGGCCGCATCCGCCGTCGCGCCGCGCGATGGACCCCTGGCATGACCGGCCGTGCGCATCATGGCGAGCTCACGCGAACATCTCGCGCAGCGTCTGGCGGATCACGTCGGGCGCATCGGGGTCGCCCTTGCTCAGTGCGGCGACGTAGCGCTTCATCTGCTCGAAGGTGACATGCGGTGGCAGGGGCGGCACGTCGGGATCGGCGACGAACTCGATCAGCGTAGGCACGTTCGTCTCGAAGGCTTCGCGCCAGGCGCCCGCGATGTCCTCCGGGCGTTCCACCCTGATGCCACGGAAGCCGAGCAGCTGCGCGTAACGCGAGTACGGGAAATCCTCCACGTCCTGCGCGGGAGAAAACTTGGGATCGCCGCCCAGCGTGCGTTGCTCCCACGTCACCAGGTTCAGGTCGCGGTTGACCAGCACCATCACCACGAAGCCGGGGCGCTTCCACTGCTTCCAGTACTGCTTCACGGTAACCAGCTCGGCATTGCCGTTCATCTGCATGGCGCCATCGCCCACCATCACCAGCACCGGGCGATGCGGATGGGCCATCTTGGCCGCGATGCCATAAGGTACGCCGCCGCCCATCGAGGCCAGCTTGCCCGAGAGCGAAGCCATCATGCCTTCGCGCAGCTTGACGTGCCGTGCGTACCAGTTGGTGTGCGAGCCGCAGTCGCCGCACAGGATCACGTCGTCCGGCAGCTGGGTGGATAGCTCCCAGAAGATGCGCTGCGGATTGATCGGCCTGGCCGGCTCCATCGCCGCCGCTTCGAGCGAGCGCCACCACTTGCGCACGTTCAGCTCGATGCGTTCGCGCCAGTCCGCATTGCCCTTTCCGTTCAGCAGCGGCAGCAGTCGTCGCAGTACCTCGGCGCTGTCGCCGATCAGGTTCACCTCGGTGGGATAGCGCATGGAAACGTTGCGCGGATCGATATCGATCTGCACGGCGCGCGCCTGCCCTTCCGGCGGCAGGAATTCGACGTAGGGCATGGTGGTGCCGATCATCAGCAGCGTGTCGCAGTCGTCCATCAACTGCCAGCTCGGCCGCGTACCGAGGATGCCGATGGAACCGGTGACATAGGGAAGATCGTCCGGCAGCGCCGCCTTTCCCAGCAAGGCCTTGGCCACGCCCGCGTCCAGGCGCTCGGCGACGGCCTGCACCTCGTGGCCCGCATGCAGCGCGCCGGCGCCGACCAGGATCGCCACGCGCTCGCCCTGGTTCAACACGTCGGCGGCGCGCTGGATGTCCTGGTCGGTGGGCACGGGACGCGCGATGGCAGGGCCGACACCCGAAAGCACATCGCCATGTTGACGCGGCGGGCACGGCATCGCCGGCAGCTCCTGCACGTCATTGGGCAGGATCACGCAGCACACCGTGCGCTCCGCGATCGCGATGCGTATGGCGCGATCCACCACGTGTCGCGCCTGCGCGGGCGTATTGACCGTTTCCACGTAGCGGGACACGTCCTTGAACAGCGAGTGCAGGTCCACCTCCTGCTGGTAGTCGCTGCCCAGCGCCGAGCGCGGCTGCTGGCCGACGATGGCGAGCACGGGCATGTGATCCATGCGCGCGTCGTACAGGCCGTTCAACAGGTGGATCGCACCCGGGCCCGACGTCGCCAGGCAGACGCCGAGGTTCCCGGTGAACTTGGCGTGGCCGCACGCCATGAACGCGGCCATCTCTTCATGGCGCACGCGCACGTACTCGAACCTGTCCGCGGCGCGCCCCATCGCGCCCATCAGCCCGTTGATGCCATCGCCCGGATAGCCGAACACGCGATCGACCTTCCAGGCAGTCAGGCGTTCGAGTACGAAATCGGCAACCGTGTATTTCATGGCGAGAGTCCTTCATGGCAGACATCCACGGATAGCGACATCGCCGTTAGCAGAGGATCAATCGAGCGGCCAGGAAGCGTCAGCATGTTCCGCGGGGAAACTTTGCCGGCACGAATTCCCCTTTCGCGCGAACTGACGCGCGATGCGCGCGATCGGTGCCTGGCACAGCGCTTGCTGCATTTGCATCGCGTGCCTTCGCCTTCGCCGGCAAGGTCGCATCTCACGGTTTGCCGACGAAGAGGAATTGCCATGAACCGAGACCACCGGCCACGCGACTATCGGGACACCTATGGAAGCGATCAGGAATACGAAGCACGGCGCAACCGCGAAGAGTCCACCTGGCCGCGCCGCCAGGGCAGCGGACAGCTGACCGAAGACGTCTACGCCGGCGCCCGCAACGACCAGGGCTTCGGCAGCTTCGGACGTCCATTCGGCGAGCTCTACGAGCGCGACGATCCGTCGTCGTCGTGGAGCTACCAACGGGACAACCGCTGGCACAGCGAAGAACCGCGCGGACGCGCTCGCCAGATGCAGGGCGGCCGCCGGCAACAGCCATGGGGCACGCGGCACACCAGCTACTACGACGACGAACTCTCGAATGCGCCCTTCGACGAAGAAGACACCAGCGGCTACGCGCAGGGTTATGCAGGATTCGGCCAGCCACCGCGCAGGCCGTGGCCCAGTCCGGGCGGCTATGGCCCGTGGGCGAGCCAGGGCGCGCGGCCGCGCTCGCGTTACCAGGAGCAAGGCGAGCACCGCGGCAAGGGGCCGATGGGCTATCGCCGATCCGACGAACGCATCCGCGATGACGTGTGCGAAGCGCTGACGCTCGACCCATGGCTGGATGCCACGCACATCCAGGTCAACGTCGACGGCGGCGTGGTGACCCTGCAGGGCACCGTGTCGGACCGGCACATGAAATATCGCGCCGAAGAATGCGCCGACCAGGCCAGCGGCGTGCAGGATGTCGAGAACCGCATCCGTGTCGCCGGCGCCGGCACCACCAGCGAAAGCCTCGTGAACCCCTCACCGACCCGATCCAGCGACGACCCGTTGCTGTCGCGCTGAGCAGCAAAGGAGACATGCCATGCCCGAAGCAAGCTACCACTGCGGCCACCCCGGCTGTCGATGCATGATCGACAAGAACCAGGGCGAATTCTGCAGCGACTATTGCCGCCAGGCGGCGAAACTGCCGACGACGGAGGCCCAGTGCGGCTGCGGCCATCCAGCCTGCCAGACGCAGGTGCATGCCGCACCGGAACAACAATCCGACGGTTGACGCGCGTGCCTACTCCTTGTGTTCCGCGCCTTCCACCGACGCGCGCAATGCGGACGAGATGGCCGCATCGCCGTTGACCAGGTCTTTCCACGCCAGGGCGATGCCCTGGCGATGACCACGCAAGGTCAGCTTCAGTCCATCGGGATCGATGAGCAGCGTGTATCGCTGCTCACCGACGGTGAGTTCGCGTCGCAACGGTTTATCGAGTGGGGTCATGAAGTTCCTCCCGGCAGGCGGCGGGCCTTCGTCGTCGAAGTCGCCTAGGTGCGCAGTACGAGCCAGATGTTCAGCCCGATCACCAGCATCGCGGCAAGGGCAGCCAGCGCTACCACCGCGTGTGGCACCGCATAGTTCCCCATGATTCGTGTCTGGCCGATGAACCAGACGATCGCGACCATGGGAAATGGCAGGGTCAAGCTGAGGATGACCTGACTGGCGATCAACGCCTGCGTGATGTCGACGCCGCACGCCACCACGACCACGCTGGGCAGCACCGTCACCCATCGTCGCACCCAGATCGGCACGCGAAAGCGGACGAAACCCTGCATGATCATCTGGCCCGCCCATGGTGCCGACCAGCGAACTCGACACACCCGAGGCGACCAGCGACACCAGGAACCAACCTGCCGCCGCACCGCCCAGCAGAGGCACCAGCGTGCGATAGGCCTGCTCCAATCCGACGGACGTCGCGTGCGCATGGTGGAACGTGCCCGCCGCCGTCGCGGTCATCGCGAGGTTCACCAGCCCCGCGATGCCGAGTGCGGCCAGCACTTCCCAGCATGAATAGCGCAGCAGACGCGCTCGATCGACCTTCGGAAGCCAGCCGAGCCGGAAGCCCGACAAGCCCGCATGCAGGTACAGTGCATGGGGCATCACCGTCGCACCGACGATGCCGGCGGCGAGCAGCAGTGCATGGCCATCGGGAAACCGCGGCGACACCAGCCCCTTTCCCATCGCCTGCCAGTCGGGTCGCGAGAACACGAGCTGCATCACGTAGGCGAGGCAGACGATGCCGATCATCGCCGCGATGATCCACTCCGTGCGACGGAACCCGTGGCGATCCCAGTACAGCAGTCCAAACACCAGCGCCACGGTGACGCCCATGGCCGGCAACATCGGGATGTGCAGCAGCAGCGCGATGCCGAGCGAACCGCCGAGGAATTCGGCTACGTCGGTGGCCATCGCCGAGACTTCACCGGCCAGCCACATGACGACAACGACCGGCGCCGGCCAGTGCTCACGACATATTTCCGCCAGGCCCTTGCTCGTGGCGATACCCAGCCGCGCCGCCAGCGACTGGAACAGCAGCGCCACCAGGTTCGCCGACAGCACCACCCACAACAGCCCGTAGCCATAGCGCGCGCCGGCTTCGAGATTGGTGGCGTAGTTGCCGGGATCGATATAGGCGACCGAAGCCATCACCGCCGGCCCGACGAAGGGTGCGAACGCAGCCACGCCGCGGCGCGACCCACGCATCGATTCGCGCATGCCATGGATCGTTCGCTGGCTTCGGATATCCAAGACGCGCTGCCCCGCTCTCGCTCATCGCGAGGGCGAGTGTGGCGTCAGCGGGAGTCTTCGCGATGGAAAGCCCGGCTGACGCCCGTATTCACGACACGCCATCCGGGCTCATCGACGCAAGCACCATGCGTGAATGCCACGGCATCCACCACGCCGCGGGCAGGATGAACCGCACGGCCGACATCGCGCCGAAGCATGCAGGAGCACACTATGGCATCCATCAAGTCGATCACCGATCTGTTCATCCACGCGCTTTCCGACATCTATAGCGCCGAGAAGCAACTCACCCGCGCCTTGCCACGGCTCGCGCACGCGGCCTCGGACGCCGAACTGTCCGAGGCCTTCCAGGCCCACGCCGAAGAAACGCAGGGACAGGTCGAGCGCATCGACCGCATCGTCGAGATCCTCGAGATCCGCCTCACGCGCATGAAGAGCGCGGCGATGGAAGGACTGATCGACGAAGGGCGCGACATGATAGAGGGCATCGCCGCGGGCCCCCTGCGCGACACGGCCCTGATCGCTGCCGCGCAGAAGGTCGAACACCATGAAATCGCCGCCTACGGCACGCTATGCACGCTGGCCAGGCATCTCGGCTACAAGGACGCGATTCCGCTGCTGGAGGAAACGCTCGATGAAGAAAAACAAACCGACAAGAAACTCTCCGCTATAGCCGAGCAAGGCGGCACCAACGAAGCGGCGACCGGACAGCCCGCCCGGCGCGGCACCGCCTGACTCGGCAGTGCACACATGCGGGCTTCCGCGGCGTTGCCAGCCGTGCCGCGCATCGTCACGTCAGGCGCACAGCCAGTACGCCACCGGCCGCTGCCCGGGCGGCGGAACAGGATCGCCCACCGGTGGCGGCGAAGGCTCGGGGTCGGTGAGCGGCGGACGCGCCGGCTGTGGCACGGGCGGCTCCGGCGGAGGGATGTCCGGCGCAGGCGGCGAAGGCGGCTTGGGCGGTTCCGGTGGCGGCGCCGGAGCGGGATCCGGTGGGACGGAGAGCAGACCGCGCATGTGGGACAACGAAACGCGCGGGCGGTACAGCGACTGCAAATGCATGAAGGGTTCCTGCGTGGAAGTACGAACTGTTCCGTCAGCTTGCAGCACGACCCTTCCATGCACCGCGACGCCGGTGTTAAAGGACTCTTCCACAAGTTTGCCGCTGTCGAATGCGCGTCGGCGGCGCAACCTGCGTTCAGGCAGCTTGCGATACTCAACCCGAGGCGGCGTGGTCCGCCGTGCACCAGCCCGCGACCGCGGAACGCCACGACGTGCAACTGTCCGACTCGCCCGTCGCGAGCCATTGCCGATGCAGCCGTTCAAGCGCGCGAATCAGCCCCTGCGCGGTAAAAGGTGCAAGCAGCCCGCCGGCAAGGAAGGGACGCGCCTGCTCGAAGCGCTCCAGTGCCACGGTCGAATCGAACAACACCATCAGCGGCAGGAAAGGTGCGCGCCCCTCCTTGCGCACCTTGTTCAGACGCGAGAAGTTCGCGCGCCACAGGTGGCTCTCGATGATCACGAAGCCTACGGGGTGAGGCGTTTCCCTGCTCTCCCGCGTGCGAAGCAGGCGCGATAGTTCATTGACGCAACGAACCGTGAGAACCATGTTGCGCAGACCCGCTTCGTTGAGCTGCGTGCGGATCTGCTGTGCGCGTTCAGGTTCTTTGACGACGAGGACGATGGTAGGCCATTCAGGCATCATGGAGGCGACGCTGGATTGTGGGACATTCCAACAGACGCAAGTCGCGTGCCATCACAGCGCGAGTCGGGTCAACTCATGACCGTGGGCTTGTCGAAAGGCAGTCGTGTGGCGCCGAGCGCCGCCAGCGAATCATCGACGCGATGAAGCACATCGCGCGGCGCATCCACCACGATGAGGATGCGGCCCAGCGAAATCTCTTCCTGGAACTGCCGTCGCACCGGATCCGGCACGGCGGACCCCGCCAGTGCCGTCGCCCATCCACCGACGGCCGCGCCACCCAGCGTCATCGCGGCCGCACCGGCAAGCGTGATGCCCAATGGAGGGATGGCGATGGCGATCAAGCCCGCCAGCAGGCCCGTAGCCGCACCTCCCGCGACGCCACGGATCGCCGCGGGGTAGAAGTCGCCCTCGACGACCTTGCGCTCGTCGGGTATCACATCGAGCTCGATATCCGATCGCGCGATCAGGGAAATATCCTCGTCGGCCGCACCGCCGTCGCGTGCAGCCGCCATTGCCGTACTGGCCGCCGCCACATCCGGCACGCTGAACACATGTCGCGTCTTCATGGTTCCAGTGCTCCGTCATCTGGCACCACCCTAGCCACGCACAAGTAAAAGCGGCGGCAAGCCCGCGTGGCTGTCGCGCCACGTTCAGCGGGAAGATTTTTCCGACGCGGGAACTTCATGCCATGTTGGCGGCACGCAGACGCCGGCACGACAAGCCACGCCTGACCCTGCATGCATCACCACGGCGGACAAACCACGTGAGCATCCAGGCCTGGCTGCTGTTGCTCGGCATCCTGCTGTTGATCTCCTCCCTGCTGGGAGGATGGATCCGGCGTACGCCGATGACGCCATTCGTGCTGTATGTGGTGGCCGGCGTCGCGCTCGGTCCGTGGCTCGCCGACCAGGCGCGCGTCGACCTGGTGAAATATGCGCCGGTGCTCGAACGCGCGACCGAACTGGCGCTCGTGGTCTCACTGTTCATCGGTGGCCTCAAACTGCGCGCGCTGTGGCATGAAATGTCGTGGAGCACCGGTGTCAGGCTGGCGGTGCCAGCCATGCTGCTCACCGTGGGCGCCATGACGCTCGCCGCACACGCGCTGTTCGCCGCCAGCTGGCCCATGGCGCTGTTGTTCTCGGCCGCCGTGGCGCCCACCGACCCCGTGCTGGCCAGCCTGGTGTCGGTGGACGATGCGGACGACACCGACGGCCTGCGCGTCGCGCTGTCGACCGAAGCGGGCCTGAACGATGGCGCCGGCATGCCGCTGCTTCTGCTCGCCCTGCTGCTGTTCCATGAATCCACGGCACGCGCGGATCTGTGGAACTGGTTCCTGCGCGACGTCGTCTGGGCGCTGCCCGCCGGCATCGCGGTCGGTTTCGGTCTCGCGCTGCTGACGGGCGCACTCGCCACGCATATCAAGGCACGCAGCCAGGACACCGGCCCGAACGATTTCCTCGCGCTCGCCCTGCTCGCCATCACCTACGCCGCCGCACAGTACCTGCACGCATCGGTCTTCCTTGCCTCGTTCGCCGCGGGCCTGGGACTTCGGCATGCCGAGTGGCGCGTGGTGCAGCGCCATCCCAGCCCGCACAGCAAGGGCAGCTCGGACGTCCATCCACCCGCGGAGGTGCTCATCAATCCCAACCAGCGTGACAGTGAAGTGGCGAAACATCCGTGGGCGTCGATCGGCCTGGTGGTGTCCGATGCGCTGTCGTTCGGCGACACGCTGGAACGCCTTATCGGCGCCGGCGTGCTGTTGTTCCTCGGCATCGCACTGGCCAGCTATGCCAGCCTTTCGGCAGTCGTGCTGGCGGCGCTGCTGTTCCTGGTGGTGCGTCCCCTCGCGGTGCTCGCGGTAACGGGACATTGCGGGCTTCGCTGGCCACGCAGGCTGCTGCTCGGCTGGCTCGGCATCCGCGGACTGGGCAGCCTGAGTTATCTCGCCTACGCGATCACGCACGGCCTGCCTTCGTCGGCGGCCACGCAACTGAGCGAATGGATCGTGACCCTCGTGGTGCTGAGCATCCTCGTGCATGGCACCAGCACGCAGCCCTTGATGGCGTGGCGCGCCTCGCGCATGGCGCAGCGACGCAGCCACGGATCGTAGCGCCGTGGCCGCGACGTTGAGCGTGCGCCAAGGGTTCGTGTGCGTGGAACCTCCCGCTGATGCGCAGCGCGCATCGCCCGAGCGGTGGCATGGAGCTTGCGGTCTCCCGATGGCCGCGTCGCGATGCATCGCCTGCGCGTCCCCCACGTTTTCCCGCGCTTTCGAAGGAGGAATCCCCGATGTTCGCTCACAACAAAAAGCTGCAGTATTCCGTGCATGTCGAAGAATGCAATCCGGGCCTGGCCAACCTGATGCTCGAGCAGTTTGGCGGACCACAGGGCGAGCTCGCCGCTGCGATGCGCTATTTCACGCAGGCCTTGGCCGAGGAAGACCCCGGCAGAAAGGACATGCTGCTCGACATCGCCACGGAGGAGCTCAGTCATCTGGAAGTCATCGGCTCGATCGTGGCCATGCTCAACCGCGGCGCCAAGGGCGAGCTGGCGGAGGCCGTCGCTGCCGAAGCCGATCTGTACCGGGCCATGCAAGGTGCCGGCAATGATTCCCATGTGACGCAATTGCTCTATGGCGGAGGCCCCGCCCTCATCAACTCCGGCGGCATGCTGTGGACGGCCGGCTACATCGATTCCATCGGCGACCCGACGTGCGACCTGCGATCGAACATCGCGGCCGAAGCGCGGGCCAAGATCATTTACGAGCGCCTCATCAACGTGACGGCGGATGCCGGCGTGAAGGATGCGCTCGGCTTTCTCATGACCCGGGAAATCTCGCACCAGCAGTCCTTCGAAAAGGCGCTGTATGCCATCGAACCCAACTTCCCGCCCGGGAAGCTGCCTGGCAATCCGGAGTTTGCCAATGTCTATGTCAACACTTCGCAAGGCGATGGCGACATGCGCGGTCCATGGAACAGCGACGACAACTTCCGCTACGTCAGCGACCGCGAAGCCCAGCTGGCCATGGACGGCGGCGACGGCAAGCCTTCGGTGAAACTCGGCAAGCAACAACAGGAATGCCTGTCGGCATTCGCGGGCCGCACCGCCTCGGAAACCGACAGCAATCCCACCACGGGCGCCGAGCTTGGGAAACAGGACTATTGATCCTTCGTGCGCGAAGAGAGCGACCACCCCGCGGGGTGGCCGCTCCAGCGAAGCCGGCTATCGCCGCTTGCGGTACGCATGCGCCACGACAACGCGCGACGCTCGCCCGTTCGTGGCCAGCCCACGTGCCTCGCCTTCTTGCGAATACCGCGCGAACGCGTCGTCCTCGACGGCTACCTCTGCATCGTCGACTGATTACTCGATCTCGCCATAGTTCTTCATCACATCCTGGGGACCACCGTAGTGCTCGTCCTTGAGCTGCTTGACCACGTCGAGCTCCTCCTTGGGCGCGCCATTGCGTTCCGCCTGCTTGATCAGGGTCTGCTTGTCGGTGGGGTAGCTCACGTCGTGAAGATATTTCTGCACGTTCGCGGGCGACGAACCTCCCAGGCCTCGTGTCATGTTTCGCCCTCCTCGGCTCGGGTTGGCTGTTCCTGGGCTCTTGCGCAGCGCGGCTGCCGAGTACATCGATGTGTACCCGGCGATCTTCGATGCAACGCCGGTGCCAGCCCGTGGCGATGACGCCGCAACGGCGTGGCTCGCGCGGGATGGCCATGGGCGGTGCCGGCGCGTTGCCCCCGTCGGTACATAACGACCATCTGCCGGCAACAATGACCGACCCGCTTTTCAAATCCGCATGAGCGATGGCCGATACGGTCCGGTACGGCAATTGCTTGCTCTTCTTGCCACCTGATTCAGGAATCGACATGCGCGACGCCTCCTGTTCCGCCCTCATGGGCCATCCTTCGATCGCCCGTGGCAGGAATGCGGGCCGCCGGCATGGGTCCGCACTTATCCCGCCTTCGATCGCCGCCATGGCACGCGATCGCCTCGACAGCCAGAACGTCATCGGCGGCATGTATTACCTGTGCCTGGAACGTTGTGCCGCCTGCAGCGATCCGCTGATGAGCGGCCTCGATCCGGCACGCCTGCGCGCCTTCCGCCTTGGGGATGCACCTTTCGCCCGGGATCTCAGGCGCATGCTCACGGTGTTCTCGTTCTGCGGCCGCATCGACAGCGTATCCAGTGGCATCGTGCTGCCGCAGATCCGTGCACTGGCCGACTGCATGAAGACCACCCGTCCGGATGGTGTGGACTCGCTGCGGCTCGTGCTGAGTGCCGAGCAGGTCGACGAAACCGCATGGGGGTTGCTGCTGGCGCTGGTGAAGGACGCGGAGCTGACCACGCTCAGCGAAGTCACCGAGGCGCTGTATGCGGCGCAACGCATGCAACGCCAGCTCGTACAGCAACACTACGAGGAGCTCATGCTGCTGCTGTCGCGCATGGCGGAGGGGCCGTACCGCGAGCATCGCCGCCTGTACTGATGGACAACGGCAAAGGCACCGGATGAATGCCCGGGAAGGCCTGACGCAAGGCAATCGCCGAAGGTAAGCCCTGCCGTCGAAGGAAACTTTTTCCGCGCCGGAGCCCGCGAATCACGCCGAAATGCCGCTACAGAGCGGTTTCTGCCGTGGCACGGATGTTGCCCGTACAGGATTGCGTCGATAGGAGCGCGCCAAACCGGATTTCGATCATGCCTACCCAGAACACGTCCCTGACTCCCCGAGGCTTCGCTGCGATGGATTCCGAGCGGCAACGCGAAATATCCAGCATCGGCGGCCGCGCTGCGCACGCCGGAGGCCACGCCCATCGTTTCACTTCCGAAGAGGCCCGTGCCGCTGGACGCAAGGGTGGCAGCGCGGTAAGCCGCGACCGCGAACACATGGCGACCATTGGCCGTCGCGGCGGTCGTAGCCGCAGTCGCGCGAAAGAACCGGATGAAGCACCCTCCGCAGCCATCAAGGAGTTCGCCCATGAGGCTTAAGCAGCGACTTTCCGTCCTCGCGCTGGCGCTGGCGAGTCTCGCGCTTGCGGGCTACCTGCATGCGCAAAGCAGCGCGTCGGGCACCGATACCTCGAGCCCCAGCGCGACGGACCAGACCTTCCTTCGCAAGGCGGCCACCGATGGCGCCACCGAGGTGGCGCTGGGCCAGCTGGCCATGCAGCATGCCCAGTCCAGCTCCACCAAGGACATGGCGCAACGCCTGGTGACCGACCACCGCAAGGCGAATGACGAACTCGCCAGCATCGCCATGCGAAAGCATGTCGAGGTGTCGGCGCGCCCCGATGCCGATGCGCTGGCCAAGGAAAAATCGTGGGGCTCGGGTGCTTCCTACGACCGCGCCTATGCGCAGACCATGGTCAAGGACCATCGCGAAGCGGTGAACCTGTTCACCAAGGCGACCGAGAGCAAGGATGCGGACATCCGGCAGTTCGCGCAGACCACGCTGCCCGTGCTCAAGCAGCACCTGTCCATGGCCGAGGACCTGACCAAGGGCGGTGAGACGCACTCCTCCGGTGCAGGAAGCGCAGGTACGCCATAGCCGCACGCGAGAGCCATTCGAACGAAGCTTGCACGCGGCCTCTACCTTGAACGGGGCATGCTCCGGAAGGTAGGGCCGCTTCATGCCCGTCTCATTCAGGGTTGCAAGGAATACTCGAATATGGCTCAAGCCGCTCCGTCGGTCCTCCTGGTCGACGACGACCACACCTTTCTCAGTTCGGCGCGCGATTACGCGAGGCTCAAGGGCTGCGAGGTCCATACCGCCTCCACGGTGAGGGACGCCATGCTCACGGTCGAGCAGTGCGCGCCGCCGGATCTCATGCTGCTGGACCTGTCGCTGCCCGACGGCAGCGGGTTGGACCTGTTGGATCACCTGGACGCCAGGGATTGCGGCGAGATCGTGGTACTCACCGGCGAGCCCGGCGTCGACACGGCGGTGCGCGCCATGCGGCTGCGCGTGGACGACTACGTGGTCAAGCCCATGCGCGGCGGTTATTTCGACACGCTGCTGCAGCGGGCCACCCGGCGTGCGCAGTCACGCCTGCTCAGCAGCCCGCTGGCCAGCAGCCAGTGCGGCGACCTGCTCGGCAATTCGCTGATCATGCGACGCATGTTCAAGCTGATCGAACGCGTCGCGCCCACCGACAATACCGTGCTGGTGCACGGCGAAAGCGGCGCCGGCAAGGAGCTGGTCGCTCGCGCCATCCACCAGTACAGCGACCGGCGCGGACGATTCGTGGCCATCAACTGCGGTGCGGTGCCTCCCGACCTCATCGGCAGCCAGCTGTTCGGGCATGAGCGCGGAAGCTTTACCGGCGCCATTCGCGACCATGCAGGCTATTTCGAGCAGGCGCAGGGCGGCACGCTGCTGCTCGACGAATTCACCGAAATGCCGATGTCCATGCAGACCTACCTGTTGCGCGTACTGGAAACGCGCGACATCACGCGCATCGGCGCACGCACCAAGCATCATGTGGACGTGCGCGTCATCGCGGCCTGCAATCGCGATCCGGCGGCGGCCGTGCGTGACGGCGTGCTGCGCGAGGACTTGTACTATCGTCTCGCCGACTTTCCCATCGAGGTGCCACCCCTGCGTTCGCGCGGCGACGATGCGCACCTGCTGGCCGGCCGCTTCCTGCGTGCACTCAATGACGAACACGGCACGAACCACGGCTTTTCAGCGGCCTCGGAAGAATTCATTTCGCAATATGCGTGGCCCGGCAACGTGCGCGAACTGTTGCACGCCGTGCGACGCGCCTACCTCATGGCCGAAGACGGCAAGATCGAACTGGCTGCCTACCCCGACCCCGCCGTGCTGGGCGCCAGGGCGTCGCGCGGCGACCTGCGCTGGTCGGGGCAGACGCTGGAAGAACTGGAGCGCGAGGCGATCGAAGCCGCGCTCGCGCGTTGCGGCAACGACAAGACGCATGCCGCGCGCCTGCTTGGCGTCAGCGTGAAAACCGTCTACAACAAGCTGGTCCGCTACAAGAAGCAAGGCCCGGACGCCTAGCCGACGGGCCTGGACTGACTTCTCCGCTCAGCACCACACCTGCACGCGCGGGTCGAGCGCAGCCGGGTCGCGCAAGGGTATGGGCAGGTCGAGATACTCCGGCTCGATGCACGGCTCGATCCCTGGCCGCGGTGCGCGCTTGCCGCGCTCGCCCTTGCGCGGCTCGCCCGGCCGCGGGGTGCGACCGATATCGATCGAAATACCGATATCGACGCCGTCGGGTTCATATCTCATCGCGTACTTCCGCTGGTGGCCGGTTGCGCACTCGTGCTCGACGGGGTCGGGCTGCTGGTGGCGGGAGGCGGATTGTTGGTCGGCGCATACGGGGTGGCCGCCGTCGCCGAAGACGACGGATGCGTGCCCGGCTCGGTGCCATCGTCGTTGCGATGGCAACCGGCGAGCGTGCACATGCCAAACAGTACAGCGGTAACAAGGTAACGATTCATGAGCGTTCTCCCAGTGGCATGGGACGGCGATCGCCCCGTGGGGTGCCGACACAGACGGCGCGGCATGGCCTGCACCGTCCGCTCCGGCACGCATCGGTCAGCGATTCTTGTGACTCTGCTCGCCAGCGCGCACGTGCTGCTCGTGGCTTCCGCCGCGGCTACCGGCGCTCTTGCTCTCCTTGCCCTGCCCGCCATGGCTCGCCTTGCCACCCTTGCTGGCGATCTCGCGTTGCTTCTCGTCGCTCATCGCGCCGAATCCGCGCTTGCTGTGTTCATTGGCCATCGTCATGTTTCCTCTGTGGTGCCGGGCGCCAAGGCCGCGACGTGGCTTTAGGTTGCGCAACCCGCGCGCAAACGGATGCGCAGTAGCCATAAACGGCCTCTTTCACACGCGGCCGCGTTCAGCAGAGGTGTAACGACGAATGGTTCAGTGCGTCGATCCGGCGTCGCCGGACTCGGGCGGATCGCAGATCGGGAAGGACAGCGTCACGCGCGTCCCTTCGCCGGGCATGGAATGCAGCGCGACGGTGCCGTGCGATTGCTCGACGAAGCCATGCACCATCGACAGGCCCAGGCCGGTGCCTTGTCCCAGCGGCTTGGTGGTGAAGAACGGATCGAACGCCTTGGCGGCCATTTCCTTGGGCATGCCGATGCCTTCGTCCTCCACGACCAGACAGGCATGCGCGGGCTTGCCTTCGCCGCCGACCACGATGCCGGTGGAGATATACACGGTGCCGCCGTTCGGCATGGCATCGCGCCCATTGATGACCAGGTTCACCAGGGCCGTCTCCAGCTGATGTGCATCGCAGAGCACCCAGAGGGGCTCGGGCGCCAGGTTCCAGCGAATGCTCACGCGCGGCCCTACGGTGCGCCCCAACAACTCGGTCATCGAGGCGACCAGCTGGCCGAGATCGATGCGCATGGGCATCAATGGCTGGCGCCGCGCAAACGCGAGCAGGCGTCGAACGAGGTGCGTGGCGCGATCCACCGAGCGCGACACGCTGTCGATCTGGGGTATCGCCTTGGCGGCATCGCCGCGCTCCAGATGCAGCGAGGCGACATCGAGATGACCGGTGATCGCCTGCAGGATGTTGTTGAAGTCGTGCGCCACGCCGCCGGTGAGCTGGCCGAGCGCGTCGAGCTTCTGCGCCTGCTGCAGCTGCTCCCGCGTGGACTCCAGGGCCGCTTCGGTCGCGCGCTGACCACTGATGTCCCTCAGCAGGAAGGCGAACCCATGCAGCACGCCCTCCTTGTCCCTCAGTGCGCGCATGGTCATTTTCGCGAGGGAGTGCGAGCCGTCCTTGCGGAGGTAGCCATGCTCGTCTTCGTGGCGGCCCTTATCGGAAGCTTGCCTTAGCAGGGAAATATCCACCCCTGCCGAGCGATCATCGCCACTGAAGAGAAAGCCGACAGGCTTGCCGACGATTTCGCGTGCAGCATAACCCGTCATGCGCTCCGCACCTTCGTTCCAGTCCTGCACGAACCCGTCGTGGTCGAGCATGCAGAGCGCGTAGTCGACCGCGCCTTCGGCAAACAGGCGAAAACGGCGCTCGCTCTGCTCCAGTCGCACCTGTGCCTCCCAGCGCGCCGTGACGTCCCGGGTAACCTTGGCATAGCCAAGCAGCTGCCCATCGGCGTTGCGGATCGCATCAATGGCCACCATCGCGCGGAACCGGCTGCCGTCGCGCCGTACCCGCCATGCCTCGCCGTTGTAACGCCCCTCCTTCGCGGCAATCGCCAGCACGCGATCCGGCATGCCGCGCGCACGATCGTCCTCCGTATAGAACAGCGAAAAATGCCGGCCGAGCACCTCTTCGGCCGTATAGCCCTTGATGTGCTGAGCGCCGCTGTTCCAGCTGGCGATGTGACCTCGCGGATCCAGCATGTAGATCGCGTAGTCCACCACGGATTGGACGAGCAGCTCGAAGCGGTGCTCCATCGTGTCCGTGCCGGGCAGTTCAGCGGTGCATTCCACCGGCGTTGTGCGCAATATCCGTTCTTCCATGTGCCTGTCATGCCCCCCTGCGTGCACGGCTGCACGCTTCGCCGACCACTTCGAGCAGGGTGCGGCGGCCATAGGGCTTGGCGAGAAACTGCATGTCGTCGTCCAGCGGCGTATCGGACCACCCCAGGTCGCCCGACACCACCACGAACGATGCGCGGCTGCCGCGCGCCTTGATTTCCTGTGCCAGCTCGATGCCGTTGCGGTCCTCGCGAAGGTTGACGTCGGTGAAAACGACATCGATATCCCCGCGCGCCTGGACGATGTTCAGCGCCTGCGACGAACTCTCCGCCGCAAGCACTTCATAACCTGCGTCTTCCAGCAAAAGACCCGTCGCCTCCCGGACGTCGGGATCGTCTTCCACCACCATCACCACGTTCATCCACTGTCTCCGCGCCATACCCACGACACCCGTCACCCGAAGGGTGAGCAGCTGTCACTCGGAACAGCTGCAGCTCCGGCATGGCCAGTGATGGTTTGCCATCGGACATGCCAACACGGTCTATGGTTACACAACATGAATAAAACGATGCAAGTCGAATTTTTGTCTCGTTGCACGGATGGAGTGTGATATCGATTCGTTTCTTTCACGCGACGCATACATGCATGGGACGAAACGTATACAGAGGTGCATCCATGTTCACGGTCTTCGATACGGAGAGACACATGGGTGCTGTACTGGTCGTGGATGACGAAGTCACGGTACTGGAGGCAACTACAGCCATGCTGAGCGCCTCGGGCTACGACACCTATCCTGCGCGATCGAGCGCCGATGCGCTGCAGGCGCTTGCCCGCCATCCGGCCATCGACGTGGTCGTCGCCGACGTCACGCTGGCAGGCGACGACAGCGGCGTGCTGCTGGCGCGTCGACTGGCGCATTCGGCGTGGCCGGGGGCACTCGTGCTCGTATCGGGAGACTCGGAAGCGGGGCTGCATACGGAAGACCGCCCGCCGCACTCGCTCTTCCTCGCTAAACCCTACAGCCGCCGGACGCTGCTGCATGCCATCGATCACGCGCGGCAGCTCGGCAAGCAACCAGCGGCCGCGCCAGGCAACCCGCGCCCGCCCGGCGCCCCGGCCAGACAGCCGTGACCCGTGAGCTTTCTCCCGGCCCACAACCGGCCTCGGCCTCCTGCGCGGTGTTCCTGCTCAACCGCAACGGGCGCGTGCTTGCATGCAACGTCGAGGGCATCCTCGGCGGGACGTTCCGCGCCGAAGACCTGATCGGCCACGACTTTCTTTCGCTGTACATACCCGAGGGCGACAGCCGAACACTGGTACGCGATGCCCTGCATCGGGTGCGCACGGGTGGTCGCCACGTATTGCACGATGTGCAACTGAGGCGCCGCGGCGGCGGCACGTTTTCCGCGATCGTCACGGTCGACGCCTTGCGCACGCTCGATGGCAGGCCGCGCGCGTTCGCCGTAATCATCTGCGACCGCAGCGATCGCAAGAAAGCGGAAGAGCGCCTGCGCGAAAGCGAGCGACGGTTCCGACTGTTCGTCAACGGCGTATCCGATCACGCCATATGCATGCTGGACCCCGATGGCGTCATCCTCGACTGGAATCTCGGGGCGCAGCGGCTGACGCTGTTCCATACCGCGGAGGCCACCGGCAAGCACTACCGGATGTTCTTCCGTGAGATCGAGCGCATCGAGGAACAACCCGAACGGCTGATCACGCACGCCGCGCAGCGTGGCCACGTCGAATACCAATGCGAGATCACCCGCCGCGACGCGACGCTGTTTCCAGCCTGCATGACGCTCGAATCCATCCGCGACAGCGATGGACGCCTGCTCGGTTTCGCCTGCATCATCTGGGACGCCACCAAGCAACGGGTGATGGAGGGACGCATCCACGATGCGCATGCCCAGGCCGCCCATTGGCAGAAGGTGGAGGCCATCGGCCAGCTCACCGGCGGCATCGCGCACGACTTCAACAACAGCCTGCAGGGCATCATCAGCGCGCTTGAAATGGCGACGATCCACCTCGGTTGTGACCAGCCGAAGAACGCGCAGCACTACGTCACGATGGCATTGGATGCCGCCACGCGCGCGGGCGATCTCACGCAACGCCTGCTGGGCCTGTCGCGCCGTCGCGCGCAGCCGAGCCAGCAGATTGCGCTTGCCCCGCTGCTGGCTTCCATCCAGGAAGTGCTCGGCCGCGTGCTAGGCGATTCGGTCACTCTGGACGTGAGGGTGGAACCCGAACTGCCGCCCGTGGCCTGCGACGGCAACCAGCTGGAGAGCGCGATCCTCAACCTCGCCATCAATGCCCGCGACGCCATCAACGGCAAAGGCGAACTCGTGCTGAGCGCGCGGGCCCGGGCATCGGAGCAGACGCGCGGCGTATTCGCGCATGGGCGGCTGGCGCGCCAATACATCGAGATCAGCGTCGCCGACAACGGGCAAGGCATGGATGGCGACACGCTGCGCCGCGCCTGCGAACCCTTCTTCACCACGAAGGCGAAGGACCGCGGAACAGGGTTGGGCCTGGCGATGGTGGCCGGTTTCGTCGCCCAGCATGGCGGTTCGATGGACATCCACAGCGCCGTCGGCGTCGGCACCACCGTGTCGCTCTTCCTGCCCTGTGGTGAAGACGTCACGGTGGCCGAGCTGCCACCGCAGCTCAGCGAGAGCGATTCCGACATTGCCGGCCTCAGGGTCCTGGTGGTGGAGAACGACCACGCCGTGCGCACTTCCATCAGTGCGCGGCTGAGGCAGCTGGGATGCCAGGTGCATGAAGCCGGCGGGGGGCGGGAAGCCGTCTACCGACTCGCGGAAAGCCCGTCCTGGGATCTGCTGCTGGCGGATATCGACCTGCCGGAGCTCGACGGTTACGAACTCGCGCGCGAAGCTCGCCGCCAGTTTCCCAAGCTGCGCGTGATCCTGATGACGGGCTATGCTGACAGTGAGCTGGTGGGCAGCGAGTTCGCCGATGGCAACACGCAAAGCCTGATCAAGCCGTTCGACATCGGCGCCTTGCTCACGAAGTTGCGCCTGCTGGTCGGCAGCGGCGACTAATCGCCCGCTTTCCCGCCGGCCATGAAGCGCTTGAGGTCGGCGACCAGTTCGCGATAGCGCTGTTGGCGACTGGCCGCATCGGGTGTGCGCAGCACCGCCGATGGATGCCACGTCGCCATGCCGAGCACGCCGCCGGGCAGTTCCACCCACTCGCCATGCCGCGTCGTCAGCCGGAACCGCGTGCCGAATGCCGCCTTCGATGCCATCGCGCCCAAGGCGAGGATGCGCTTGGGATGCACCTCCCTCAACTCGGCGGCCAGCCATTGCCGGCAGATGGCCTGCTCCCGCGCGCTCGCGCGCTGATGCAGGCGACGCTTGCCGCGCGGCTCGAACTTGAAGTGCTTCACCGCATTGGTCAGGTACAGCTGTTCGCGTCGCAGCCCGGCCTCTGCCAGCGCACGATCGAGCAGGTTGCCTGCTGGGCCCGTGAAAGGCTCGCCTTGCTGGTCTTCCTGGTCGCCGGGCTGCTCGCCGATCAGCATCATGTCGGCACGCGCCGGGCCTTCGCCAAACACCGTCTGCGTCGCGTGCTGCCACAAAGGGCAGGCACGGCAGGCCTTGGCCTTCTTCCGCAACGCCGGAAGCGAGCCTGTAGGCGCCGGGGACGCGGGAAGCATGGTGAGCGGATAGATCCAATCGGTTCGGCGAGCCGGCATCTTCGGCCTCCTCATCTTCCGGCCGCCACTTTCCCGATGCCGCCATGAAGCGCCCGAGACCGAGGCGTCAACAGGCGCGAGCATAACGAAGGCCAACCGCGACGCAGGGTTCTTGACGCGCCCCCGACGTCGCAACGCCGAAGGTGAATTCGTCTCCGGTCACGACACGAGGTTCGTATGCTGACGTCCTGGCTGATCACCGAAGATCCGTGGTGGACCTACGCCGTGCGCGGCGCGCTGACCTATCTGGGCCTGCTCGTGCTCATGCGGCTCGCGGGCAAGCGCGCGTTCGGCGACCTGTCCGCCTTCGACGTGATCCTGCTGGCGCTCGCGGGCGGCACGTTGCGCACGGCGGTCATCGGCCACGATGCATCGATCACCAGCGCGTTCATCGGCGTGATCAGCATGCTGGCCACCGACAAGGCGCTGGGATGGCTGAGCGCGAGGTACAAGCGCGTCAATCGCGTGTTCGAGGGCTACCCCGTCGAGATCGTGCGCGACGGCCGCCGCCTGCCCGATGCCTTGCGGCGCGTGAACCTGCCCGACGCCGCGCTGGATCGCGCACTGCATTCGGCGGGTCGCGAAACGGAGGCGGACGTGCTGCTCGGTCGTCTCGAACCCAACGGCAAGATCACCTTCATCGTCCGCGAGTAGCGGCGCCCTGTTCGACGCGCATGCGCATCATGCTCAGCCGGTGGGCCCGCCCATCACCGGAAGAATCGCGCCGGAGATGTAGCTCGCGCAGCTGGGCGCGGCCAGGAACACATACGCCGGCGCCACCTCTTCCGGCTGCGCCGGCCGCCCCATCGGGTTCGATTCGCCGAAGCTCTTTACCTGCTCCGCCTTGCGATCGGCCGGGTTGAGCGGCGTCCATACCGGTCCGGGCGCCACCGCATTCACGCGGATACCGCGCTCCACCAGGTTGGACGCAAGCGAGCGCGTGAAGGCATGGATGGCGCCCTTGGTCGCCGAATAGTCCAGCAGCTTGGGATTGCCGAAGAAGCCGGTCTCCGAACCGGTGTTGATGATGCTGCCGCCCTTGCCCAGATAGGGAACCACCGCGCGCGCCATGTGGAAGTAGCCGTAGATGTTGGTGCGGATGGTGAGATCCAGATGTTCCTCGGTCAGCGCTTCCAGCGTGTCCGAGTGTTCCTGGAAGGCGGCGTTGTTCACCAGGATGTTGAGGTGGCCGAAGTGCTCGACCGTTTGCGCCACGGCGTCGTCGCAGAACATCGCATCGCTCACGTCGCCCGCGATCACCAGGCATTCGCGCCCTTCCGCTTCCACCGCCTGCCGCGTGGCCTCGGCGTCGTCGTGTTCGTTGAGATAGACGATCGCGACATTGGCGCCTTCGCGCGCGAACAACACGGCGACGGCCCTGCCGATGCCCGAGTCGCCGCCGGTGACGAGGGCGACCATGTCATCGAGCTTGCCGCTGCCCACGTACTCCGGCGCCTTGAACTGCGGTCGAGGCCGCAGCCTGGACTCCTTGCCCGGTTTTTCCTGGTGCTGGGCCGGCAGCGGATTGGACGGATGGTGGCGTGCACCCGCCTGCTTCGCCTTCTTGGCCGAGCCGGAAGCCTTGGCCGGCTTGGCGCGCTCCTGGCTCTCGACCTGTTTCTGCACGCTCTTGTGCTTGCTGGCTGTCGCTTTGGTTTGTTTCGTCGCGCGTTTCGTCGTGGTCGCCATGATCCGGGCCCATCCGCATTGGATGATGCCGATGCTGCGAACAGCCCGGTTGACGTCGCGTCAAATCGATGCGCCGCTTGCGTGTCGACACGCGATCTGTCGCCGAAGAGGTTCATCGACTTCAGTTGCGCTTTGACATCGGCCGAACGATGCACTGACACGCGTTGCGAATAATCGAAACCCTGCCTGGTGAAGGGCGCGACGGCAGACGCATGGTTATGGTTCCTTCGCCGCTTCAGGAGTCAAGCGATAATGGCTAACGAACACAGCAAGCGCGGTTTTGCATCCATGGACCCCAATAAGCAGCATGAGATTGCTTCGAAGGGCGGTAAGGCCGGTGGCGGCGATCATGCGTCTCACGAGCAGCATGTGCAGGCTGGCAAGAAGGGCGGCGGCGATCATGCGTCGCATGAGCAGCACGTCCAGGCAGGCAAGCAGAGCCACAAGAATGGTTAAAGCCACTGCATGCCGCGGCACCGCCGCGGCATGCCTTATCGCTGCGGTATCGCCGCGGCGGGTGTCGGATCGCCGGCACCATGGGTGGTACCGACACGCACGTGCCCGCGTGCGCCCAGCAACATCTCCTCCAGCCACTTGGCCAGCAGGGATGAATACGCCTGGCGATCGCGCTCGGAACTCAACGCGTGATCGGCGCCACGGATGAGGCGATAGGTGAGCGAGGATGTCCTCGTGAACGACTCGCGATAACTGGCCAGCACGGGCGGCGGCACGATGCGATCGTGTTCGGATTCCACCAGCAGCACGTCGCCCTCGAAGGCGCTGCATGCACGCAGGGCCTCGTTGTCGCCCGGCCCGTGGCGCTCACTCCGGTAGTCGGCCAGCTGCTGCAAGGCCGCGAGGTCCTTCTTGGGGACCTCCCAGTTCTCGTCGCGATACAACGCCGGTGCACGCAATCCCAGCCAGCGCACCGGACGATGGCGCGTGAGCAAGGCGGCCAGGTAACCGCCATAGCTGCTGCCGATCACCGCAACCCGCGACGCATCCACCGCCGGATGATCCAGCAGGAAGTCATAGGCGGCGAGCACATCGGCGAGATTGTCCGCGCGCGTCACCACGTCCCGCAGGCGACGCGTGGCGACGTGGCCCGAGAGGTCGAAGGTGAGGCACACGCAACCGAGTGCCGCGAGATCCTTCGCACCGGCGCGGTACTGCTCCTGGCTGCCGCCCCAGCCATGCACCATGAGCACGCCCGGTATGCTTGGACGCGGCGAGACCAGCGTGCCGGCAAGTTCGCCGCCTCGCACGGACACATGGACGACATCGTCCTGCACGCTCATCAGGCCTCCACCTTGACGTAGGTAAGCGTCGGCGCGTCGCCGTCGCCGCTCGTGGCGCGGTAGACGACCTCTGCCCCTTCCGGGGCGACGGCGTCCGCTTCGTAGCACTCAACGTACGTGGCTTCCACGCGCTGCCGCTTTCCGTTCGACAGCGCTTCCGCCGCGACGATCTCCGCCGGGCTCGCGCCGCCGATGCGCCAGGATTGCTCGAGCACGCCCGAATGCCAGTTGCCCCGCGCATCGAAGCCCTGGATGACGTCGTAATTCGCGCGTGAGACCACCAGTTCCGGGAACGCCTCGAACATGGCCTCGTGGTACGCACTTGCCTGCTCGACGGCCAGGCGTTCGCGCGGCTCGCCCAAGGTCTCCAGCAGCATCGAAAGGCTGCCGCGGATGCAGCACAGGCGGCTGCCGCCATAACGCGATGCACCATGGCGATCGCGCGCCTCGCGCTGATAGCCCAGGTAGGAAAGGCTCAAGGTCGGCAGGACCACGTGTCCCACGCTGAGCGTGACCGGCCGTCGCAAGTCACGCTCGACCACGACACCGGCCTCGATGCCCGCGGCCAGGGCCGCTTCGCCTTCGAGCAGCCTCTTCAACGATGCGAGATCAGGCACCACCCACTGCTGCCCGCCGCCCCTGCCCTCCGCAAGTTTCAGGCGCACGGCGCCTTCACCGAGCAGCCTGCCGGCGGCTTCATGCAGATCGGTGACGCTGAACGCGCCCCAGCCCGGCACGACCACGCCCGACAGGCGATGCGGATGCTGGTGGCGCCACCCCTCGGGTGCCGATGCGTGCATGGCCACCAGCGGATGAGTGACCAGCTTGGTGCCGACGAACGGAAACGGCACGATGCCGCCGAAGAACTGATCGACCCAGTGGATGCCGAGCGCATACGCCTGCTCGACGCTCAAGGTGTCCGACGGCACCACGTAGGTGCCATCGCGCACGAGATGGCAGGCGAGCCTGGCAACCACCCAGTGATGCGCGGCGAGCTCATGCTCAGCCAGCTGCCGGCCTTCGACCGGCACATAGACGGGGCCGCCGCCGAAAACACCGATCATCCCTGCGCTCCCGCGCCGAGGCTGACGCACGCTGCTGGCACCATGCCGGCCTCCGCACATCGCGCGTCACGGCTGCCCGCGCCCACCCGAGGCACCGAATACCTGCCCCGTGATGTAGCTGGCCTCCGCCGATGCCAGCAGCACATAGATCGGCGCGAGCTCGGCCGGCTGGCCCGGACGCTCGAAAAGCGTGTCGGCGCCAAAATCGCGCAGCTTCTTCTGGGTCTGCCCGCCAGTGACCTGCAGTGGCGTCCAGAATGGCCCTGGTGCCACCGCGTTCACGCGGATGCCCTTGTGGCTCATCTGCTTGGCGAGGCTCTTGGTGAACGCCACGATGGCCGCCTTGGTCATCGAGTAGTCGAGCAGGTTCTCGCCCGGATCGTACGCGTTCACCGAAGCCGTGCTGACGATGGCGCCACCGGAGGCCATCGAGGTGACCACTTCGCGCGTGATCCAGAACATCGCATAGAGGTTGGTCTTGAGCGTCCAGTCGAACTGATCCGAGGGAATCTGCTCGATCGAGTCATGGCTCTGCTGCCGCGCGGCGTTGTTGACCAGGATGTCGATGCCGCCGAGCTGCTCTCGCGCCTTCTGCACCATGCTGCGGCAGAAGGCTTCGTCACGGATGTCGCCGGGCACCGTCACCGCCTTGCGTCCCGCCTGCTGAATAAGCTGCACGACTTCTTGCGCGTCCGGCTCTTCCTGCGGCAGATAACTGATGGCGACGTCGGCGCCTTCGCGCGCATAGGCGATCGCGGCGGCACGCCCGATGCCCGAATCGCCACCCGTGATCAACGCCTTGCGACCACTGAGGCGGCCGCTGCCGCGATAGCTCGTCTCGCCGTGGTCCGGCCGCGGATGCATCTTGCTGGTGAGCCCGGGCCAGGGTTGCGATTGCTCCTCGAACGGCGGGTGCGGATAGTGGGGCGCCGCGTTGGCGCCATTGTGTTGCTCACCCATGGCCGCATCGAGGCCCGAGGCCCAGCCCGGATAGGCAAGCGACGCCATCACACCTAGCGACGCATGTTGCACGAGGCGCCTGCGCGCCGGGGAAACCGGGTCGTGCATGGAATCACCTCTATTCTCCGGATGTGCCCGATGCCCAGCGCCGTGCGCTTGCGGGAGGCACGCTCTTCAACCACTGATTGGGGGAAAGGCCATATCTCGCCAGGATGGCTTCGATCGACGTACGTACCCATGCCTGGTCGCTTTCGCTTGCACTCAGCAGCACATCGCACGCGAGGCCAGAAAGCTCCGTCACGAATGCCGTCGTACCCGCGTAATGGCGATGCAGCGTTGCCGCGTCCACCTCCAACCGAACCAAGTCCCGTTTCAAATGCGCCACTGTCCTGTTCATGACTACGGAGACTAGAGGCAGCTTGATCAACGACCCGGCAAATTTGCATGGTGGTTTCGCTTACCCATTCCTGAAGCAGCACGGTGCGCGTTGACACGAGTCTGACGATGCGTTGGGTGAAGTCGCCGCGGGAGTCACTCAGGAGCGCCCCATGAACCGCCGCACCGAAGAAGACAAGGCCAAGCCGCGACGCCCCGCCGGAACGTCCGGCTATCCCGAGCCGCAGCCGACGCCACGGCACAAGGACACATCGCTGCCGGACGCGAACTCGCCGCATGAACCGCAGAACAATCCACGCCAGAAGCCGAAGCCTTCGTCGTGAACAAGGTCAGGCAGCGAGCACTTCGATCACGGCGCTGGCGAACGCGGGAATATCGTCGGGCTTTCGACTGGTGATGAGCTGGCCATCGGCGACGACTTCTTCGTCGACCCACTGCGCGCCGGCATTTTCCAGGTCTTTTTTCAACGACGGCCACGAGGTCATCTTGCGGCCCTTCACCAGCCCCGCATCGATCAGCGTCCACGGGCCGTGGCAGATCGCGGCGATCGGCTTCTTCATGCTGGAGAACGACTGGACGAAGCTGATGGCCTCGGGAATCTGCCGAAGCTTGTCCGGATTCATCACGCCGCCGGGCAGCACCAGCGCATCGAACTCTTCCGCATGAGCCTTTTCCAGCGGCTGGTCGACCTTGACCTTATCGCCCCAGTTCTTGAGGTTCCAGCCGGTGATCTCCGCGCGATCGCCAGGTGCGATCACGGTTACCTGTGCTCCCGCCTCTTCCAGCAGACGCTTCGGCTCGGTGAGCTCGGATTGTTCGAACCCATCCGTGGCGAGCATCGCCACCTTGCGACCATTGAGTTGCGACTGGGCCATGGCTCTTACTCCGATCGAGGACCAGCGCGCATGATGAAGCGATCGATATGCCGATCGCGTCGCGTGCGCGTCGGCAGTTCGTGATGCGATGCTGCCCCCGAGGCGGCGAATGCCCCCCGCATCACGCGGTAGCGCAGACGAGGCATGGCCGCCCGAAACGGACGGCCATGCCTCGGCGCTGGAAGATGCTAGATGCGTCCCATCACCGCGAGGATGATCAGGATGATGAGGATCAGTCCGAGGCCGCCGCTGGGCCAGTAGCCCCATGAACGGCTGTACGGCCACGCGGGGATGGCACCGATGAGCAACAGGACAAGAATGATCAGAAGTATGGTCGACATATCGGCTCCTCTGCCTCAGGCGCGCTCGACTCGTGTGCGACGTCGAGTGGCTCGTCTCATATCCAGCGACATTCGATTGTGCGGAGGAACCATCGCACCCGCCAACTGAAGCAGGTGTACCCGACGCATCAACGGACTCATCCACAACGCGTGCGGCTCGCCGATTCAATGCGAACACGATCTTCGCGTACGCCCGTTCGCGCGCGGATACCTCGACGCGCCGACGTGGCCACCCAGGACCAAAACCTATCCCGGCTTTTGCGGAATGCGCGGCCGCAGTGGATCAAGCAGCGACTTCAGGCCGTTGTGATCGAGTTCGAGCGAGAGCGCCAACAACCTTCCCAGGTCTCCCGGCGGAAATCCCTTGCGTGCGAACCATGCCAGGTAGGCGCCGGGCAGATCGGCGATCAGGCGCCCCTTGTACTTGCCGTACGGCATGGCGACGGTCACCAGGCGTTGCAGGTCTTCGGCCTTCATTTGGCGAACAGCTTGGAGCGGTCCGCAAAGGCCTTGAACTCCAGCGCGTTGCCGCAGGGATCGCACAGGAACATGGTGGCCTGCTCGCCAGGCTGACCCTTGAAGCGAACATGCGGCGCCACGATGAAACGCACGCCTGCCGCCTGCAGCCGTTCCGCCAATGCATGCCAGTCGATCATCGACAGCACCACGCCGAAGTGGCGCACCGGCACGTCGTCGCCATCCACGTCGTGCGCGGCCACAGCCCGCGTTTCCTCAGGCGCGAGGTGCGCCACGATCTGATGGCCGTAGAAATTGAAATCCACCCAGCTGTCGCTGGAACGGCCTTCCGGACAACCGAGCAGCTCTCCGTAGAAGGCGCGAGCCAGCTCCAGCGAGGTCACGGGAAACGCTAGATGGAACGGCGACAGATCGTGCATGGACGAAGCCGGTGGCGATGGCATCCGCTTTAATACCATCCGCACGCCGCTTTACAAGCCCGGGCGCGCCAGGGCCGCGGCAAATGGCGCGCTTCAGGCGGATCCGCGCTTGCGCGTGGACTTCTTCGCCGCCGTTTTCCTTGCGCTCTTGCGCGGCGCCTTGCGCCGGGGCGGTTTCTCCTCGGCCTCCTCGCCACCGCCCTTGGCAGGCGTACGGCGCTTGGACTTGAGGCTCTGCTGGAGCAGCGCCATGAAATCGACCACGTTGGTCGCGGCGTTTTCGGGTGCCGCCTCCTCTTCGGGCGTCACCACCACGCCCTTGGACTTCATGCGCTTCTCGATGACCTTGCGCAGGCGATCGCGGAATTCGTCGCGGAACGCATCGGGCTGCCATTCGTCGCTCATCGACTCGATGAGCTGCTGCGCCATGTCGATCTCCTTGGGCGAGACGCGGTAGTCGGCCGGCTTGCCTTCCGGTATCGAGTATTCGCCGGCGTCGATGAGCTCCTGCGGATAGCGCAGCAACATCAGCAACAGGCTGTCGCCCTTGGGCATCACGGCCGACAGGTATTCACGCGTGCGTATCACCACGCGCGCGATGCCGATCTTTCCCGTTCGCTTGAGCGTCTCGCGCAGCAGTACATAGCCCTTTTCCGCCTTCTTACCGGGCACCAGGTAGTAGGGTTTCTCGAAGTATTCCGCGCCGATGGCCCCGGCATCGACGAAAGTCTCCACCTCCACCGCCTCCCTGCCCTCCGGCGACGCCGACCGGATATCTTCCGGCTCCAGCACCACATAGCTTCCCTTCTTGTATTCGAAGGCTTTCACCACGTCCTTCCACGGGACCTCTTCGCCGGTTTCCGCATTGACCCTCTCATAGCGCACGGGCGTATTGCTGCGGCTGTCCAGCATGCGGAAATGCAGGTCCACGCTCCGCTCGGCGGACATGAGCGAGACGGGCACATTGAGAAGACCGAACGACAAGGTTCCGGTCCATATGGGGCGGGCCATGACCATGCTCCATCGACTGGCAGATAAAGCATGGAACCGCTGCGCGCGTGAACCACCTGTGATACGGCGCGTGACGATTGGCGTTGGGTAAGCCCGCCGTGAACGAAGGCGCGCCGCTTACGCCCGCGTCACACGACGATAGCGATGGATGGCCAACCATGAATGGCCCGCAACACGGAGCCGCATCATGACCGACCTAGTCATCGCCCAATTCGAGACCCAGTTCGCCGCCACGTCCGCGCTGGAGAAACTGTTGTCGCGCGGCATGCGTCGTGATCGTGGCGTGGTGTGTTCCAGCGAGAGCGTGGGCGGCTCGTCGGCGAGTTCAAGCGCGCCGACGACCGTGGTTTCGCGGTTCAGCCATCACGCGACCCCGCGCAACGAAATCCGCGCGCCCGCGGAACCGACCGATCCCGCAAGCTTCGCCCACGCCACCCTGACGGTCGAGCTCGCCGGGCCGGTGGCGCTGGAGGACATCATGCAGATCATGAAGCGATCGGGCGCCTGCGGCGTGCACTTCCTGATCAACCAGCGACTCGACCGGGAAGATTCGCAGTGGTTTCCCGAGGTCGAGTACGGATCGCCCGGTGACGTCGCCAGGGCAGTCGACGCGTCCAGATAGCTTGCATCGAAAGACATCGCTACGCGCCGCGCGCGTGGCGCAGCGTTGAGGCTCAGGTTTTCCCGGCCGGACAAGGCGCGGTCGATCCCCGCACCACCAGGTCGGCCGACAGCACTCGCTTGCGTGGCGGCACCTCCGGGTCGTTGAGCAGTTCGATGAGCATGCTCATCGCCTCGCGGCCCAGTGCGTTCTTCGGCTGCGCGATGGTGGTCAGCGCCGGGGTCATGTAGCGGGAAAAGCGGATGTCGTCGAAGCCGACCACCGATATGTCCTGCGGCACGCGCAACCCGCGCGAGGCGAGCGCACGCATGGCGCCGATCGCCATCTCGTCGTTGGAACAGAACACCGCGGTGAACGACTGCCCTTGCGACAGCAGCAATTCGATCGCCCGTTCGCCCGCCTCGATGGAAAAATCCCCGACGGCCGTCAAGGCCGGATTGCACGGCAGCCCTGCGGCATCGAGGGCCAGCCGGTAACCCTGCTCCCGATCGATGCAGATGGGGCTGGCCGGCGGCCCGGCGACGAAGGCGATGTCGCGATGCCCCAGCGTCACCAGGTAATCGACGGCCGCGCGCGCCGCGGTGACGTTGTCGACATAGACGCTGGAGATCTGCTGATCCTTCACGTATTCGCACGCGTTGACCACCGGCAGGCGCCCCTGCATGGGGATCGCGGGCACGCGATGGGACATGGTGATGATGCCGTCGGCCTGCCTGGCCGCGACCATGTCCGCATAGGCCTGCTCGCGCACCAGGCTGCTCTGCGTTTCGCCGAGCAATACCGAGTAGCCGTTTTCGTGGGCCACCTGCTCGATGCCACGGATGACCTGCGAGAAGAACGGGTTGGCGATGTCCGGCAGCAGGGCGACGATCAGGCGCGTGCGTGCCGTGCGCAGGTTGCGCGCCAATGCATTGGGCGTATAGCCCAGGCGTTTCACCACCTCCTGGATATGCAGGCGCGTGGCTTCGCTGACGATCTCCGGCCGCTGCAGCGCACGCGACACCGTCGCCACCGACACGTTGGCGGCAGCGGCGATTTCCTTGACCGTCCTTACGCGGCCTGGCGCCGCCGCGCCAGCCGCCGGATCGCCCTTGCCGACTTGTCGCTTGCGCCTGGACCCATCCGCACTCACGCGTTCCGCCTCCTGTTTTGCTGCTGTGCTCCGGACCGCCCCAGCGGCGTTCGGCCCGCCGGCCTGCGGAGAATCGCCCCGTCGCCGGCGTCACCCGACGCCGCCGTTGTGCAGTGCAATGTAATGGATTACATGAAATCGTTGCACGTGCATTTGGACATCTGCTACATACTTTAGCCACTTTCCGTCGTTTGTCGCGTGCAGGGTTGTCGCGTCGAGCCAGGAAACATCGCAAGAACCCAGTTTTCATGCGGATGTAATCGAATACATTTCTGACGGCAACGACGTTTCGGAGGGGAAATGGCAGGCCAGCCCGCATCGACCGGCGCCAGGGCGGCGCCCAGTGCATCCGCTTCATCCCTCCTTCGCGTCACCGTCGACCCTGCGTGCCGGAACCGCTGCATGGGGCCATCGTCCCGGCCGGTGATCGCATGAAAAAGCTCGGCATGGGCCTGGTCGGCCCCGGCTTCATCGCAGCCCATCATCTCGATGCCGTACGTCGCCTGGGCGACGTGGACATCGCCGGCATTGCCGGCTCCAGCCCCGAATCCGCGAAAAAACGCGCCCGTGAACTGGGCGTCGGCCATGCGTACGCGAATTACCGCGAACTGCTGGCCGATCCGGCCGTGCACGTGGTGCACAACACCACGCCCAATCACCTGCACAAAGAGGTTTCGCTCGCTGCCTTGCGCGCGGGCAAGCACGTGATTTCGGACAAGCCGCTCGCCGGCAGCGCGCAGGAAAGCCGCGAACTGTTCGAGGCCGCACGCGATGCCGGCGTGGCGCACGTGGTCACCTTCAACTATCGCGGCCATGCGCTGGTGCAGCAGGCCCGCGCGATGGTCGCCAAGGGCAAGCTCGGCGCGCCCGTGTTCGTGCATGGCCGCTACCTGCAGGACTGGCTGACCGACGAGAACACCTACTCGTGGCGCCTCGATCCCAAGCTGGGCGGCGCCAGTTCCGCGCTCGGCGATATCGGTTCGCACTGGTGCGATCTCGCCGAGCATGTCACCGGATCGCGCATTACGGCCGTGCTGGCCGATCTGCATACCGCGGTGCCCATGCGCCATGCGCCCGCCGAATCGACCAAGGCGTTCGCCACGTCGAAGTCGGCGAAACGGCGCGAGGTGAAGATCACCAGCGAAGACATCGCCAGCGTACTGCTGCGCTTCGACAACGGCGCGCGCGGCTGCGTGGTCGTCGGCCAGGTATTGCCCGGCCACAAGAACGACCTTCGCCTGGAAGTGAACGGCCGCCTCGCCTCCGTGGCGTGGCAGCAGGAAGCGCCCAACGAGCTTTGGATCGGTCATCACGCGCAGGGCAACACGCTGCAGGCGCGGGACCCGGCAACGCTCGATCCATCGGCACGCGGCTATGCACACCTGCCCGCCGGCCATCCGGAAGCCTGGAGCGATGCGTTCCGCAACCTGATCGCCGACGCGTACGCATGGATTCGCAGCGGTGGCGCAGCCAAGAAAAAGCCGGACGCATTGCCGACCTTCGCCGACGGCTATCGCAACAGCCTGGTCATCGACGCGATGCTCAAGAGCCACGCCGCGGGAGGCGTCTGGCAGAACGTGGAAGATCCATTCGGGCCGCAACGCAAAAAGGGGAAACGGGGATGAAGTGGCGCCTTCGGTTGATGATGCTGTTCGAATACGCGATCTGGGGCGCCTGGTACGTCACGGTCGGCACCTGGCTGGGCAAGACCCTGCACTTCAGCGGCCAGGAGATCGGCGCGGTAGCCGGCACCACGGCGATCGGCGCGATGATCTCGCCGCTGTTCGTCGGACTGATGGCAGACCGCCTGTTCGACACGCGCCGCGTACTCGCCGCGCTGCATATCATCGGCGCCGTGCTGCTGGTGGTCGCCGCGAAGCAGAGTTCGTTCGCGCTGGTGTATGCCGCACTGCTGGCCTACAGCCTCTGCTACATGCCTACGCTGGCGCTCACCACCTCGCTTGCCATGCGACACATCACCGACCCGCGCGAGGAGTTCGGCGCGATCCGCGTGTTCGGCACCATCGGCTGGATCGTGGTGGGCCTGATCGTCGGCGCCTGGGGCGTGGAGGCAACCGCTTCGCCGCTGCATCTCGCGGCCGGTCTCTCCGTGGTGATGGCGGGCTATTGCTTCACCCTGCCCTCGACGCCGCCGCTTGCGCGCAACCAGCGCTTCGAACTGCGCCACGCATTGCCGCTGGAATCGCTGCACCTGCTGCGCGACCGGTCGATGGCGGTGTTCGCCCTAGCGTCGTTCCTGATCTGCATTCCGTTGCAGTTCTATTACGCCTTCACCAACCTGTTCCTCAACGAGGTCGGCGTGGTCAACGCCGCCGGCAAGATGACCGGCGGTCAGATGTCGGAAATCCTGTGCATGCTGCTCATCCCCTGGTTCTTCCGCCGGCTGGGCGTGAAGTACATGCTCGCCGTCGGCATGCTGGCCTGGGTACTGCGCTACGCCATGTTCGCCTTCGGCGGCACCGGCGAGCTGATGTGGATGCTGTGGCTGGGCATCGTGCTGCACGGCATCTGCTTCGACTTCTTCTTCGTCGTCGGCCAGATCTACATCGATCGCGAAGCGCCGCCCGCGCTGCGTGCCGCCACGCAAGGCCTGATCACCTTCCTCACCTACGGCCTGGGCATGTTCGTCGGCTCGTGGCTGTCCGGCGTGGTCGTGGACACCTACGCCAAGACCGGCGCCGAAGGCGTCGCCGCGCATGACTGGCACGCGATTTGGCTGATCGCCGGTGGCTGCGCCGCCTTCGTGCTCGTGCTGTTCGTGCTGATGTTCAAGGATCGACGGGAAGCGTCGGCCGCCCCCGTCACCACCACCGCCTGACTCCCCCACCCACCTGGCTCTCCAGGAGAATGTTTTCATGATGAATCGCAGGCAGTTTCTCGCTCGATCCGCCATGTTCGGCGGCGCGGCGTGGCTCGCCGCCAGCGCGCCCGGCAAGCTTCTCGCCGCTGCGGCGCAGGGCAAGCCGCTCGGCATCCAGCTCTACATGGTGCTGAAGGCCTACCAGGACGATCCGATGGGCACGCTCAAGACGCTCAAGGCCATCGGCTACAGCGAAATCGAAGCCATCGTCACCTCGACCGCGAAGACGCTGCGCGACCAGTTGAACGAAGCCGGCCTCGGCTGCCCCAGCCTGCACTTCGACAGCCTGGGCATCGAGCCCGGCATCGAAGCCGCGCACACGCTGGGCACGCAGTATTTCGTCAGCAGCATGCTGCCCTCGTTCATGGAGAAGATGAGCGGCGGCACCAAGGCCACCTATTCGCGCGACGACGCCAAGCGCACCGCCGACTTCGCCAACCAGATCGGCGAGAAGGCCAGGCAGGCGGGCCTGCAGTACGCGTACCACAACCACCATCTCGAATTCACCGAGGTCGGCCAGGGGCAGACGTTCTACGACGTGCTGCTCAAGGAAACCGATCCGAAGCTGGTGAAGTTCGAACTCGATTGCGGCTGGGTACATGCAGGCGGCAAGAATCCGGCCGACATCTTCAAGGCGAACCCGGGCCGCATTCCGCTGATGCACGCCAAGGATTTCCTACCCTCTTCCAAGCCCGACGAATATCCCGGCGCGGAACTGGGGCGCGGCACGGTCGACTACAAACCGATCATGGCCGCCGCGGACAAGGCTGGACTGAAGCATTGCTTCGTCGAGCAGGAAGGTCCGTTCTCGCGCATGAGCCAGCTCGACGCCGCGCGCGTCGACTTCGCCTACCTGCGTCCGCTGCGCTGACCCAGCGCTTACACATTCGACCGATCGCTTGTTTCAAGGGGCCATGATGGACAAGAACACGTACGACGCCATTGTTGTCGGTACCGGCGTCAGCGGTGGCTGGGCAGCCAAGGAGCTCACGGAAAAGGGACTCAAGACCCTCGTGCTCGACCGTGGCCGCATGGTCAAGCACGGCGAATACCCCACGGCGACGAAGGCGCCCTGGGAACTGCCGTATGCGAACGAGCCCACGCAGGAAGACGTGCGCAGGCATCCGATCCACACGCGTCCGTCGTTCTACGGCATCACGCAGGCCACAAAGCACTGGTTCGTCGATGACCTCGACAACCCCTACGTCGAAACCAAGCCGTTCGACTGGTTCCGCGGTTATCACGTCGGCGGCCGCTCGCTGATGTGGGGTCGCCAGAGCTATCGCTTCAGCGACATCGACTTCGAGGCGAACGGCAAGGAAGGCGTCGGCGTCGACTGGCCGATCCGCTACGCCGACATCGCGCCCTGGTACGACTACGTCGAGAACTTCATCGGCGTGAGCGGCGCCACCGATCACCTCGCGCAGTTGCCGGACGGCCAGTTCCTGCCTCCGATGGAACTCAATTGCGTGGAGAAGGAGTTCCGCGGCCGCCTCGCCGACAAGTTCAACCGCAAGCTGATCATCGGTCGCACGGCCAACCTTTCCGGCCCGCTCAAGCACGATCAGAGCCCACAGCGCGCCACCTGCCAGTACCGCAACCAGTGCATGCGCGGCTGCCCGTTCGGCGCCTACTTCAGCAGCAACTCCTCGACCCTGCCGTCGGCCGAACGCACCGGCAACATGACGATCGTGCCCAACGCCATCGTCTACGAGATGATCTACGACAACGCCAAGGGCAAGGCGACCGGCGTGCGCGTGCTCGACGCCGAAACCGGCCACCAGACCGAATACTTCGCCCGCGTGATCTTCCTGTGCGCCTCGACCTTCGGCACCACGCATATCCTGCTGAACTCGACCTCGACCCGCTTCCCCAACGGCTTCGGCAACGACAGCGGCGAGCTGGGCCACAACGTGATGGATCACCTGTTCGGCACTGGCGCCATGGCCAGCGTGGACGGACACCTCGACCGCTACTACAGCGGCCGCCGTCCCAATGGCTTCTATATTCCGCGCTACCGCAACATCGGCTCGGACAAGCGCCCTTACCTGCGCGGCTTCGGCTACCAGGGCAGCGCGAGCCGTCGCAACTGGTCGCGTTTCGTGGACGAGAACCTGATCGGCGACGAGCTCAAGCGCGCCGCGGAAGAGCCCGGCCCGTGGACGCTGTCGATGGGCGGCTTCGGCGAGATGCTGCCCGCGCACCAGAACTTCGTATCGCTGGACCGCAACCGCAAGGACAAGTACGGCCTGCCGGTGCTCAACTTCGACGTCACGCACCGCGAGAACGAGCGCCTGATGGCCAAGGAGATCGTCAGCGACGCGGTCGAGATGATGACCGCCGCCGGCTACAAGGACGTGAAGCCCTACCACGTCGATGCCAACGTCGGCGCCGCGATCCACGAAATGGGCACCGCACGCATGGGTCGCGATCCCAAGACCTCGGTGCTCAACTCGTGGAACCAGATGCACGCATCGAAGAACGTGTTCATCACCGACGGCTCGTGCATGGCCTCGTCCGCGTGCCAGAACCCGTCGTTGACCTACATGGCCTTGACGGCGCGTGCCGCCAGCCATGCGGTGGAAGAACTCAAGCGCGGAAACATCTGAGGATATCGCCATGAATCGTCGCGAATGGTTGAAGTGTGTTTCCGCGCTTGCCGTCGGCACGGTGGCCGCGCCCACGTTGCTGGCCGCCTTCGATGCCTACGCCGCCGCGCAAGTGCCCGGCGCCACCCCGCAGTTCTTTACGCGTCCGCAGCTGGACCTGATCTCCTCGGTGGTCGACATCATCATTCCCCGCAGCGACACGCCCGGCGCGGTCGACGTGGGCGTGCCCCGCTTCATCGACGAGATGTTCGCCAACGTCTACGCCAAGGCCGACCAGGAGCGTTACATGAGCGCATTGGCCGCGTTCGACCAGGCGGGCGGCAAGCCCTTCCTCCAGCTGAGCGAGGCGCAACGCAAGGCGCTGGTGATGAAGCTGCATGCCGAGGCCCTGGCGGATCCGAAAGACACCGCCACGGCCCTGGCGGCCTCTTCGGTGCTGATGAACAAGAAGCTCGCCATGATGGGTTTCTTCCTGTCACAACCCGGCTGCACCGAAGTGCTGCAGTATTCGGCGGTGCCCGGGGCATACCACGCCGACATACCGCTGGCGAAGGCCGGCAACGGCAAGGCCTGGGCCGTCGAAACGGTACTGATGTTCTGACCCATGGCTTACCCGCACGAACCAGGTGATCACGCATGAAGACACTCAAGGGACCGGGCATTTTCCTCGCCCAGTACGCGGGAGACGCGGCGCCCTTCAACACGCTGCCCGATATCGCGCGATGGGCGGCGTCGCTGGGCTTCGTCGGCTTGCAGATTCCCACCAACGACCGGCGCCTGTTCGATCTCGAACAGGCCGCGGCGAGCAAGACGTATTGCGACGACATCGCGGGCATGCTGGCCGAGCACGGATTGTCGGTGACCGAGCTTTCCACGCACCTGCAAGGCCAGCTGGTGGCTTCGCATCCCGCCTATGACCGCCTGTTCGATGGCTTCGCGCCCGAGCATCTGCGTGGCCATGGCAAGGAACGCCAGGCGTGGGCCGTGCAGCAGCTCAAGCTCGCGGCCACGGCAAGCCGGCATTTCGGCCTCTCCGCGCACGCCACCTTTTCGGGCGCGCTGGCGTGGCACCTGTTCTATCCGTGGCCGCAACGTCCAGCCGGCCTGATCGAAGAAGCCTTCGCCGAGCTCGGCAGGCGCTGGCGCCCGATCCTCGATGCGTTCGGCGAAGCGGGCGTGGACGTGTGCTACGAACTGCATCCCGGCGAGGACCTGCACGATGGCGCCACCTTCGAGCGCTTCCTCGATGCCGTGGATCACCACCCGCGCGCCAACATCCTTTACGACCCCAGCCACATGGTGTTGCAGCAGCTGGACTACCTCGCCTTCATCGATCTCTATCACGAGCGCATCCGCGCCTTCCACGTGAAGGACGCCGAGTTCCGTCCCAATGGACGCGCTGGCGTCTATGGCGGCTACCAGAGCTGGATCGATCGCCCCGGTCGTTTCCGCTCGCTGGGCGACGGGCAGATCGACTTCATCGCCATCTTCAGCAAGATGGCGCAATACGACTACCCGGGCTGGGCCGTGCTCGAATGGGAGTGCTGCCTGAAGGACCCCATCCAGGGCGCCACCGAAGGCGCGCGCTTCATTCGCGACCACATCATCAAGGTCACGGATCGCGCGTTCGACGACTTCGCGGCCACTGGCGCCGACCAGGCGTTCAATCGCCAGATCCTTGGCCTCGACTGAACATTGCGCGCCATGCGACATCCCACGCCGCTTCATCCATCCACTCGTCGATGCCCGAGGAACGCCTAGGCCATGTCCACCGATTCGCGCGGCATTTCCCGTCGCACCGCCCTGGGCCGCATCGCTGCAGCGGCCGCCTTCGGCGCAACGTCGCTGATAGCTTCGGCGGAAACCGCGTCCGCTCCGAAGGCGCCGTCCAGGCTGCCGGCCGGACGCCTCAAGCAATCGCTGAGCCGCTGGACGTCCAAGGAGCCGCTGCCGGAACTGTGCAAGCGCATCAAGACGATGGGCTTCACCGGCCTCGACCTGGTGCATACCGACGAATGGGATGTGGTGAACGACAGTGGACTCGTCGTCTCCATGGGTTATCCCACGCGGCGCGAGCCCTTCATCCAGACGGGCTTCAACGACCCCGCCAATCACGCCCTGCTGCTCAAGGAACTGGAAGCGACGATTCCCTTGGCGAAGCGTGCCGGCGTGAAGAACATGATCACCATGTTCGGCAACCGCAAGCCGGGCATCGACACCCAGCAGGCGATCGACAATTGCGTCGCCGGCCTTTCGAAGATCGCGCCCTACGCGGCTGAAAACGGCGTCACGATCTGCGTCGAGCTGCTGAACAGCAAGGTCGACCACCACGGTTACCAGGGCGACAGCACCGCGTTCGGCGCGGCGGTGATGAAGGGCGTCGGCTCGCCCAACGTCAAGCTGCTCTACGACATCTATCACATGCAGATCATGGAAGGTGACGTGATCCGCACCATCCGTGACAACATCCAGTGGATCGGGCACTTCCACACGGGCGGCGTGCCGGGTCGCCACGAGATCAACGGCACGCAGGAACTCAACTACCACGCCATCGCCGCGGCGATCGCCGACCTTCGCTTCGACGGATTCATCGCGCACGAATTCATGCCTACGCGAGCCGATCCGTTCGAATCCTTCGCGGAAGCCGTCGGCATCTGCACGGTTTGACCAGTCATCGGGGACATCCATGAAACGACCATTCGCCGCCGCGCTGACGTTGTGCGCCCTCGCAACCTCCATGGCATGGGCGCAGTCCACCGCCCCAGCCGCGACTGCCGAGCCCACCGATCCCAAGGCCACCGAGCAGTGGGAGCCCGTTCCGAAGATCGTCACGCCGGGTGCGCAGGACAGCGCGCCACCGTCGGATGCCATCGCGCTGTTCGACGGCCACGACCTCAGCCAATGGGAAGCCTCCAAGGACCACTCGCCCGCGCACTGGAACGTGCACGACGGCGTGATGACGGTCGACAAGACCACCGGCAACATCCAGACCAAGCGGCACTTCAGGAGCTACCAGCTGCATCTGGAATGGCGCGTCCCCAAGGACATCACCGGCGAAGGCCAGGCGCGCGGCAACAGCGGCGTGTTCCTCGCATCGACCGGACCGGGCGATGAAGGTTACGAAGTCCAGATCCTGGATTCATGGAAGAACACGACCTACGTCAACGGCCAGGCCGCCAGCATCTACAAGCAGGCGCCGCCGCTGGCCAACGCGATGCGCCCGCCGGGCGAATGGCAGACCTACGACGTGGTCTGGACGGCGCCGGTATTCGCCGCGGATGGAACGCTGAAGTCGCCGGCCTACGTCACGCTGTTCCACAACGGCGTGCTGGTGCAGAACCACACCCAGCTCGCCGGCGAAACGTTCTACATCGGCAAGCCCAGGTACAAGCCGTACGACGCGGCGCCGATCAAGCTGCAGGCGCATGGCGATCACTCGCAGCCCATCAGCTTCCGCAATATCTGGGTGCGCCCGCTGGACTGAGCGCCTCGATGCCGCCGTTACCTCGGCGGCATCGTTTCGAATGCCGGCACGGACGGATGTTGCATGTCCCAGGCCGGACGCCGGATGGCATACGTCACCGCCTGCGGCTGGTAACGCTTCGTGTCGTCGAGGCTGGCCGCATGGATGGTGAACAGGTCCGGCATCGCGGCGAAGGTGAGATACACCGGTGAGCCGCAACGCGGGCAGAACGCATGCGTCTTGACGTTGCCGCTGTCGGCGATGATGTCCCATGACGACGCCTGTCCTTCCACGCGAACCGCTTTGCGATCGGGAAAGGTGAGATAGGAGCCATGCCCGGTACCGCTGCGTTGCTGGCAGTCGCGGCAATGGCATTCGTTCATGAACAACGGTTCCGCAGCGATGGTGTAGCGCACGGCGCCGCAAGCGCAGCCGCCGGTATAGGCGTCACTCATGGGAATCTCCTGGGATGAAAGCGCGGACGTTCCGCGCCTGTATCAATGACGCGTGGGTGGAACGTCTTGTCCGCCGACGAGCATGTCGAGCCTTTCCAAAACCTTGGTCCAGCCTTCGCTCATGTTGCGATAAGCCGTGTCGTTCTTCGGCAGCACGAAGCCGGAATGGACCAGTCGCAGGCGCGTGCCCTGGTCCACCCGGGTCAGGAGCCAGGTGACGACCGTTTCCAGCCGCGAGCCGTAACCCTCATTGCTTTCGTGGCCGCCTTTCCACGAATAGACGAAGCGCTCGTTCGGCACCACGTCGAGTACCTCGCAGCGGATCACGCCGTCCCACTCACCGGCCGGTTTCGTGGTGAAGGTGAAGCGATTGCCGACGACGGGCTCGAACCCGCTGGGCGGCATCAGCCAGCGCGCGATCAACGCCCCATCGGTCAGCGCCTTCCACAGCGCCGCGGGCGCGTGCGGAAAGATCTCGTCGACCACGATGTCCCGGTAGTCCGCAGTCACGGCGGCGTCGCTCATGGATCGATCTCCTTCATCAGTGCACGCAGGGCATCGAAGCGCTCACGCCAGAACACGCCGTAGCCGGCCATCCAGTCGGCCAGCGGCGCCAGTCCATCGGGCTGGGCGCGGTAGTAGACGTTGCGGCCTTCCGGTCGCTCGACGACCAGGCCAGCCTGTTTCAGCGACTTCAGGTGCTGCGACACGGCGCTCTGGGAGACGCCACTGCCACGCGTGAGGTCGGCGACCGACATCTCCTCGGCACTCGCAATCCGCTCGTAGACCGACCGCCGCGTGGGGTCGGCGAGGGCGCGCATCACGTCGTTGAGGCTGACTGCTTCAGGCATGGCTAAAAGATTAGTATCCGCTTATTGATTAGTCAATACTGATGGTTCAGATGCCCGCGGCGCGAGGCCGGCAGCGCCGCCCTGCCTCAGGCCGCGTGTTGTGGCCCGCTGCCTGCGGGAGCCCGCCAGGTCGCGTCGCGCAACAGAAAGTGCGACAGGGCCGGGATCAGCACCAGGGCGCCCACCATGTTCCACAGGAACATGAAGGTGAGCAGGATGCCCATGTCGCCCTGGAACTTGATCGGCGAAAACGCCCAGGTCACCACGCCGGCGGCGAGCGTGACGCCCACCAGCGCCACCACCTTGCCGGTGAACTGCACGGCATGGCGATACGCCTGCACCAGCGGCACGCCGGCGCGCTGCTGCGCGAGCTGGATCGACAGCAGGTACAGCGCATAGTCCACGCCGATGCCCACGCCCAACGCAATGACCGGCAGCGTCGCCACCTTCACGCCGATGCCCAGCCACACCATCAGCGCTTCGCACAGAATGGAGGTCAGCATCAGCGGAACCACCGCCACCACCACCGCGCGCCACGAGCGGAACGTCACGAAGCAAAGCAGGATCACCGCGCCGTACACGTAGAACAGCATGGTGTGGTCGGCTTCGCGCACCACGATGTTGGTCGCCGCATCGATGCCCGCACTGCCGGCGGCCAGCAGATACTGGCGATCCGTGGCGCCGTGCGCGGCCGCGAACGAAGCTGCCGCCTTGACGACGCGATCGAGCGTTTCCGCGCGATGATCGGCGAGATAGGCGATCACCGGCATGATCGAACAGGCGTTGTTGAACAGGTCCGGGTTGTTCACCGAGGCCTGTTGCGCGCCGTAATTGAGCACGTCCTGGTTGCGCGCGATGGTGAGCCACTTCGGGCTCCCTTCATACGAACCGGCCGTGATCTGGCGCACCGCATCACCCAGGAAGGTGGTGGCCTGCACGCCCGGCACCTGGCGCAACGCCCAGGCCAGCCGGTCGGCTTCGACCAGGGTCGGGTATTTCAGGCAGCCTTCGGGCGGTGTCTTCACGATGACGGCGAACACATCACTGGACAGCGAGTAGTTGCCGGTGATGTAGGCGTTGTCGCGGTTGTAGCGCGAATTGGCGCGCAACTCGGGCGCGCCCGGTTCCAGGTCGCCGATCTTCAGGTGCGTGCTGACCATGAAACCCGCGACCGCAAGCACCGCGGATGCGCCGAGCACGGCCACCGCCCAGCGACGCGAGGTGAAGCGATCCAGCCATTGCCACGCCGAGCGGCCGCCCTTCCCTTCGAGCTGACTACGCTCGGCATGCAGGCTTCGTTCCGCCGCGGCGGGGTCGACGCCCGTGAACGACAGCAGCACCGGCAACAGCAGCAGGTTGGTGAAGATCAGCACGGCGACGCCGATGCTCGCGGTGAGCGCGAGGTCCTTGATCACCGGGATATCGATCACCATCAGCACGCCAAAGCCCACGGCGTCCGCCAGCAATGCGGTGACGCCGGCCAGGAACAGGCGACGGAACGTGTAGCGCGCCGCGACCAGCCGATGCGTGCCGCGGCCGATGTCCTGCATGATGCCGTTCATCTTCTGCGCGCCATGCGAGACACCGATCGCGAAGATCAGGAACGGCACGAGGATCGAGAACGGATCGAGCGAAAAACCCAGCACCGCAACCAGCCCGAGCTGCCAGACCACGGCCACGATGGAACACAGTATGACCAGCGCGGTGCTGCGCAGGCAGCGCGTGTAGCCAAAGATCACCCCGATGGCGATCAAGGCGGCGATGCCGAAGAAGCCCATCACCTTGACCAGGCCGTCGATCAGGTCGCCGACCAGCTTGGCAAAGCCGATCACGTGGAGATGCACCTTCACGCCCGGCGTGGCCTCGTAACGCGCACGAATGTCATCCAGCGACCGCGACAACGCGCGATAGTCGATGGGCTTGCCGGTTTCCGGATTCCTGTCGAGCAGCGGCACGAAGATCATGCTCGACTTGAAATCGTTGCCGACAAAGCGGCCGACGATGCCCGAGCGCGCGATGTTGAGCTTCAGCTGCGCCGTGCCTTGCGGCGAACCATCGTAGCCGTCCGGCATGACCGGGCCACCGCGGAAACCCTCTTCCGTCACCTCGGTCCAGCGCACCGAGGGCGTCCACAACGACTTGACCCAGGCGCGATCGACGCCGGGCGTGAGGAACAGGTCGTCGTTGATCTTCTTCAGGACGTCCTGGTACTTCGGGTCGAAGATGCTGCCGTCCTGGTTTTCCACCACCACGCGCAACGAGTTGCCCAGGCCGCGCAGTTCGCCCGCGTTGTCGAGGTAGTTGCGGATGTAGGGATGGTGGCTCGGGATCATCTTCTCGAAGCTGGCGTTGAAGCTCAGCCGCGTCACCGCCAGCCCCCCGAGGATCGCCGTGGCGATCACGCAGGCGATGACCATGATGAGGCGGTGATTGAACACCAGCCGCTCCAGCAGGTTGCCGGAGCGCGTGTCGAAAGCCTCGACGGATCGCACCACGGGCATGCGATCGATGGACTCGGACGAAACATTCATGCGTTGTCTCCTCGCGCCCGCTCAGTGCAGCGGCCTGGCGTTCACGCCAAGCGCACCGGCGGTCACGATCACGTCGCCGGCGACGGCCACCGCCGATGCCGGTGCCGGCTTGGCCGGACGATGGGTAACGAAGTGCTCGCCGCCATCGCGGCTGACCAGCACGGTGCCGGCCTGGCTCACCAGCGCGAGGCCGTGTGCGCCAAAGCGGGTGCCACCGGTGAGGCCTTCCTGCACGCCGGTGTCGATCGCGCTCCAGTGCGCACCAGCATCGATGCTGCGATAGGCGTTGCCGCGCAGCCCGTACACGACGACGGATGCGCCGTCGCCGACGACGCCGAAATAGGTGCCTTTGTAAGGCGTATCCACCACGCGGAAGCGACCGGCATCGCGATCGAGCTTCAGCACCAGGCCCTGCTCGCCGGTGATATAGACGTCCGCACCGATACCGCGTACCGCGTAAAGATGCAGGCGCTGCGGGTTCTCGGTGCGGTCGAACCACGACGTCCAGGTCTGGCCGCCGTCGGTGGTTTCAAAGATCAGGTTGAAGGCGCCGACGATGTAGCCGTGGCGCGCATCGGCAAACCACACGTCGAGGAAGGGATTCTCGACGCCCTGCGAGGCGATGCGGCCTGCTTCGTCGACCAGCTTGCCCGCTTCGTCCTGGTCGCCCGGTTCGCCCTTGCCCGCGCGCGCGCGAAGCTGTTCGAGCATCAGCGCACCGGCACGACGTCCATCCAGCTGCAGCGACCAGGTCGCACCGCCGTCGGCCGTATGCAACACGACGCCATCGTGCCCCACGGTCCAACCTTGCTGCGGCGTGGGAAAACTCACCGCCACCAGATCGGAGGACACCGGCACCTTGGCCTGCTGCCAGCTGGCGCCGTTGTCGTCGGAAGTGACGATGTGCCCGCGTTGCCCCACCGCGACCATTCGCTTGCCCGCCACCGCCAGTCCGTTGAGCAGCGTTTTCGACGCCAACGCACTCACGCCGGCGGACGTATCCAACACATCGGCAAAACCCGCGACAGCGATGGCCGGCAGCGCGAAGGCGAGCGCGACCAGCGCGCGACGGAGGAATGGCGTGTACATCGGGTGCCCCAACAATCCAAGGCCGGTTTCGCCCTGCCCCGTCGCCGACACACCGGCATACCGGCGATCACGAACCATGCAGAACCGACGAAACAGCCAACCAACAAGGTGCGTGGCAGATGGCGGTGGGGCGCTACCCATGCGGGTGACGGCGTTTGGCGCACCCTCCCCCGAGAGGCGGCCTTCGTCACCGCGGTCATGTGGCATTCGCCTCACCACCGCCATTGCCATGCGAGTGCGTCGCGGAGCGACCGGGCGGCCGCTCCGCGACAGGTCTTACGATCGCCCTGCGAGGGCCATCAACGAATGCCCGAACCGGCCAGCGATTCCGGCGCCCAATCGCGTTCCGACATCGGCTTGGTGTATCGCACGCCACCCGTCTCGCCGGAGAAGCCCGTCAGCGAATACGAGCCCGCGATGACGTCGTAGATGCCATGCAGGTCGGCCACCGGCGCCGGCATGTCATAGGCGGGCGTGATGTAGGCAAAACCCGCGCGGAACAGCTGGCCACGCGCGTCGTACGCATCGGACGCCACGGCCGCCCAGCTGTCCTCGTCGAGGTAGAACGTGCGCTTGCTGTAGATGTGGCGCTTGCCGGCGACCAGCGTCGCCTCGATCACCCACACGCGATGCATTTCCCAGCGCACGTCGGCCGGGTTGAGGAAGTTCGGCTTCAGCAGGTCGTCGGCCTTCGACTCGTAGGCCATCTTGTAGTCGTTGTACGGAACGTACATTTCCTTCTTGCCGACCAGCTTGAAGTCGTAACGATCCATCGAGCCGTTGAACAGGAACACGTCATCGAAGGTCGACGCGCCGCCCGAACCCGGGTTGGGCGTGTCGAAGGCGAGATCCGGCGCGACCTTCACGCGGCGCTGGCCCGGCAGGTACTGCCACGCCTTGCGGCCCTTGTCGCTGTAGTTGAGCGGGTCGACGATCTGCATGGCCTCGCCCGCGCGACGGGCCGGGCCGGTGTAGGTCAGGCGCTGCTGCCAGAACACGTCGGCGTTCGGCTTGCTGGTGTCCCAATAGGGATATTCCTCGACCGCGTTGCCTTCGGTGGACAGCGTTGCATGGCCCGATGCGTCGACGTTGTAGTTGCGGTACTTGGTGTCGTACGCCACGCCGTTGAAACGGACCAGGTGGTTCCACATCGCTTCAAAACCGGTCTGCGGCATCGGGAACGGGAAGCCGGCGTGGCAGCCGCTCATCGAACGGCCGCCCGCATCGGTCTTTGCTTCCACCGCGCACTTGGCGGTGTTTTCCACGACGAACTTCGGGAACGCCGCCGAACGATGCGTCGGATAGACGTCGATGTGATAGCCCGGATATTTCTTCATCAGGGCCTTGGTGCCCTCGGTCAGGTTGGCCGAGTACTTGTCCATGTTCTTGGCATCGATCGTGAGCACCGGCTTTTCGGCGGCATACGGATCCGGCCGGATGCCGCTGCCAGCCTTGAATCCCGCGGGCGCCGTGGTCATGCCGCCGCTGTAGGCGGGAATGGCGCCATCGGCGCTGCCGGCCATGTCTGCTCCGACGCCGGTAAGCGTGGTGCCGAGCTTCTTCGCTTCGTCGGACGAAACGCCGGCGTGGCCCACGCCGGAAATCAGGACAGCTACGGCCCCAGCTATCAGGGCTTTGCGGAATTGCATGCGCATGCTCCTCACGATGTGATTCGAGTTTCTGGAGGTGGCTTTGCATCGCCACCCCATGGCTGAGCACAGGCCTCGTCACGTCGCGACCGGCATCACTCCACCGGGACAGCGGTGCGTGTCTTCGCACCGCCGCGCTCACCACGCTGCCTCACTCTTGTGCCGACAACCGTGCCCCGGCTTTGCGGCCGGGACACGCGAAAGCGGTCGATACCCATTGTTCGGAGCGGCGGGAGCCATACCCCCCCCAAAACGTCGGGGGAGGGGGAAAGGAATCCAGGAGGGGTGGCGATTCGGCCGTTGCATTCACGCCCAAAGCGGCCAAGACGGACGCCGGAAGACCTATTCCATGCCCTGGATGAGACCGAGCAGTTGCGCGCGGTGAACGACGTGCCGGCGCGTGCCCACGCCCAGCTTGCCGAACAGGTTCTTGAGATGCCATTTCACGGTGGCCTCGCCCACGGCCATGGCCTGGGCGATTTCCTTGTTCGACAGGTTGCGCGCAAGGAACTCCAGTACCTCGCGCTCCTTGGGCGTCAGCACCATGCTGGGCATGACGCGCGGGCCACCCTGGCGCAGCTCCATCGGCGGCGGGATCACGCGTGATGGCGACGCGGTACCCACCGAGGATTCACCGCTCGCCTCCTCCATCACGCGATAGGCCCAGTCGGTGAGCACGGGATGGGTGTCGGTGATGATGCGCATGAAGCCATACGTCTTGGCCAGGCTCATGGCCTCGACCATGAGGTCGCGGCCGTCCTCGCCATTGCGATCCATGGCAAAGGCGCGCAGCGCCATGCATTCGATGCGGAAGCGTCCCAGTTTTGCCTGCTCGGCCAGCGGTGCGGCGCGCGACACCGATTCGAGCACGCCGGGCCAGTCCTGCGATACCATGGCGCCGTAGGCATGCGCCATGGCGCTCACCAGCTCCACGTTGCGTCGCCACAGCGGCCCGCGACGCGGACTTTCGGCGGCCACCAGCTCATCGATCCTGCCGATCAGTGCGCTGCAGGTTTCGCGACGGAAACGGCTCGCGTGCATGCGTACCTGCTCACCCAGGCTGGCTACGCACAGCCGTGGCAGGCGCCGTGCCACGCCGATGGCATACGAGGCTTCCAGCATGTCCAGCGCGCGATGCTCTTCGCCCTGCGCCGCGGCGACGCGCGTTACCGTGCGGTAGCCGACGAGGATGGCTTCGGGCGCACCGACGCGCTCCAGCACGTCCAGGCGGTTGGCGAGCAAGGCCACCGCTTCGTCCAGGCGATCGCGCTCGTAGGCGATCGAGGCGAGCAATGCGGCGAACATGCACGAAAGCGGGTGGCGACGGCCGAACTTGGCATCGATCGAGGTGAGCGCCGAACGCAGGCCATCTTCCGCCAGGAGGATCTGCCCTTCCCATGCGAAGCTCAGGCCCATGATGAATTCACGCCAGCGTGCCGCGTAATCCGGCTCGCGCGCGTGGTCCGCACCTCCAGTGGCGCACAGCCGCCGCGCTTCGGCAGGGTCGCCCTGCAGCAAGGCCATCATCGCCAGCCGGTTGACGTGCATGCGCTGGAACTTGGGTTCGCTGCCCGGCTCGGCATCCTTCCACGGCGCCAGCATGCCGACGCAGCGATCCGGATCATCCGCGTAGTAGGCTGCGCCGCTGGCGATCAGCACGCACTCGTAGCGCAAGGCGAGATCGACATCCGGGCGCGAAAGGATCAGACCCACCATGCGCTCGGCCTCTTCGTGCCGCTCGCTCACGGCCAGCGACCAGGCGGCCGCGAGACGCAACTGCGGATGCTGGTCGAGCACGGACTCGGGCAGCACGTCCAGCCATTCCCGCATCGTGCCCATGTGGCCCTGGATCACCGCTTCGTACAGCCCTTTCTGCGCGAGATCGACGGCCACGCCTTCCTTGCCCGCCTCGCGCGCATGCCGCGCCGCCTGCGTGAGCATGCCGTGCGCGGCCAGCCAGTCCTGCGCGCGGCCATGCAATTCGGCGCGCTCGGCATCGGGCAGTTCGGCCAGGCGCAATCGCAAGGCATCCAGCGCGAGCATATGCAGGCGATACCATTCGGAATCTTCGCCGACCACGAAGATCGGCGTCTCGCGCGACAGTCGCGCCAGTCGTTGCGGTGCGTCGTCATCACGCGTCAGCGCGATGCAAAGATCGGGATGCAGCTGATCGACGACGGCGACGCGGGTGAGGAAGGCCACATCCTCCGGCGCCAGTTTCGCCGTCAGCGCTTCCACCAGCGGGTTGCGCGAATCGGGCGCGTGCGCACTCACCACGCTGCGCAGGTCGCTGCCCCGCTCCATCGCAGCGAGCACCAGCTGCAGGCCGAGCGGCCAGCCTTCGGTCATTTCATGGAGGCGCGCGCAGGTATCCGCGTCGGCCTTGCTGCCGATGCGGTTGCGCACCAGGCCGATGGTCTCTTCCAGGGTGAAGCGCAGCACCTCCACGCCTACTGAGGTGCACAAGCCATACGCACGCAGATCGGCGGCCGTCTCGTCGAATTCGCCGCGGCCGGCAGCAACCACGCGCAGGTTCGGCGGCGCGTTGTGCAGCAGGTAGTTCAGCGCCGCCTGGCTGCTGGCATGCAGGCGTTCGGCTTCGTCGATCATCAGCACCATCGACAGCGACGATTGCGCGACCTCGCTCAGCCACGCGGTGACGCCTTCGTACTCGCCGAACGCCACGGAGGCGCTCTCGATCAAGGTCGCGCCGAACGAAGGACGGCCGCAGCCCATGCGCACCGCCAGCACGAGGCTGTGCAGCATGCGCTGCGGATCGGGACTGCCGTCCGCGGAGATCCACGCCACTGCCCAGCCTCGCGCGAGGTATTCGTGGCGCCATTGCGCGAGCAGCGAGGTCTTGCCGAATCCGGCCGGCGCCCGCACCAAGATGAACGGGCGATCGCGGAATTGTTCGTCGTCCAGGCTCAGTCGTGGACGCGCAAGCAGGTAACGCGGCGCGCGGGGCGGCGTGGTTTTCAGAACGAGTTCGGCGATGGCGGGAGCGGCCCCGCCCGGCGTCACGGCCATCGAACAGATCCAGTTGGGTTGGCTCGGCTTTCCCGTACCAACGACGCCACGTCGCGTACCCCATGCATCACGCAACTCCCTCGCCAACGTGCGTCTCAAACCATTGTAGGCACGCCGCCGGCGGCGTAGCCACTCATCACCCGCCCTTCACGGCGCTCCCCCTCCTTGCCGGGGGGGGATTCGATGACTGCCGGTACCTAGCCTTGATTCCGTGACAAAACAGGTCTGGCGTGCAGTCGCTTGGCGGCTGCGGCCGGGTTGGAGGAAAGGCCAACGCGGCAGGGATGGAGTTCCGGCATGAGCCTCGCACGCCGAGGTTCGACCAAGCGGCTGGCACGGCGCCGAAAGCAAGGGACGGTGGATTCCATCGCCATCCACGCAAGGACACATGTTCCGGCGGCCATCGCAGGGTGCGGTGGGCCTGGCGCCCGGCGTCACGGGTAGCACACCTGTCTGGAGTCTGCATGTACCGTCATCTGCTCGTTCCCCTCGATGACAGCGATCGCGCGATCGAAACGGTCAACAAGGCCGTGAATCTCGCGCGCACGCTCGGGGCACGGGTGAGCTTTCTGCACGTGCACGACCACCATGACGCGCCCATCGACGGCGCCGCCATGCCGAGCGGCTATGCGGCCACGCATCACGAGCGCGCCCTCGCACTGCTGACCAAGGCCGAAGCCGCTGCGCGCGCGCTTGGCGTGCCATGCGACTCGGTCATCCTCGAAGGGCCCCGGCCCCACGAAGTCATCCTCGATACCGCCCGCAAGACCGGCTGCGACCTCATCTTCATGGCGCCGCACAGCCGCAAGGGTGCACGCGGCGAAGCACTCGGTTCGCAGACCGTGCAGGTGCTGACCGCGGGCGAGACGCCGGTACTGGTGTCGGCGGCGCAAGACGCCGACGTCGCGCATCCGATGGTCGACCTGATCCGCGGCGAACATCGCGCGCTCGCCGCCGTACTGCACGCATGGCTGCATCTGTTGAACAACACCACGCCGCAGGATTCGACGACAGTCATCGAGCTGATGCGGGCGATGGCGCACTACATCATCAAGTTCCCTCTCGCACTGCACCGGCCCAGCGAACACGACTACCTGTTCTTCGTGCTGCGCGGACGCACCGCCGTGGTCCATGCCGAGCTGGATGAACTGGAGCGCCAGCACGAACGCGAACGCGCCATGGCCGAAACCCTGGGCGACGAGGTCGAGCATTACGCGCTGGGCCAGGCCACCCTGGGCCAGCTCCGCGATGCCGTCGAAACCTATGCGCATTTCATGTGGGAACACATGGGGCGTGTGGAAGGCGTGGTGCTGCCCGCCGCGCAACGCTACCTCTCGGAGGTCGACTGGAACGAAATCCAGGCCACGGCCACCCGCCCCGGCAGCTTCCGCGCCAATGCCGCCGCGCAGGCCGCCTATCGACAACTGTTTGCGCGCATTGCGCATCTTGCGCCGCCGTGAACGCGGGCAACGCCACGTCAGGAAATACCCGGCGTCATGCGCCGAAGCTTTGAGCGAGGAACACCGTTTTGGAACACGCCATACGTTTTTATGAAGCCGGCAGCCCCGATGTGCTGCGCTACGAGCCGATCCAGGTCGGCGCACCGGGCCCGGGCGAAGTGCGCCTGCGCCACCAGGCGGTGGGCCTCAACTTCGCCGACACGTATTTCCGCAACGGCACCTATCCCATCCCGCTGCCCAACGGCATCGGCGTCGAAGCCGCCGGCATCGTCGAGGCCGTGGGTGCGGACGTGCGCAACGTCGCCGTCGGCGACCGCGTGACCTACACAGGCTTCGTCAACACGCTGGGCGCCTACAGCACGGTCCGCTTGGTGCCGGCCGCGCCGCTCATCCCGCTGCCGGAAGCGATCGACAGCGAAACCGCCGCCGCGATGACCATGCGCGGCCTCACCGCCGCCTACCTGATGCGCCGCATCTACCCGTTCCAGGCCGGTGAAACGATCCTGCTGCATGCCGCCGCCGGTGGCGTGGGCCTGATCGTCTCGCAGTGGGCGAAGCTGCTCGGCCTGCGTGTCATTGGCACGGTTTCCACCGAGGAGAAGGCTGCCATCGCGCGTGAACACGGCTGCGATGAAGTCATCAACTACAGCCACGAAAACATCGCCGCACGCGCCCGCGAGCTGACCGATGGCAAGGGCGTGTCCGTCGTGTTCGACTCGGTGGGCAAGAGCACGTTCATGGCCTCGCTCGATTCGCTGCGCCGACGCGGACTCATGGTCTGCGTGGGCACTGCCTCCGGCACCGTTCCGCCGTTCGATCCGCAACTGCTCGCCATGAAGGGTTCGCTGTACCTCACGCGCCCTGCCCTGGCCGACTACATCGCCGACCCGGCCGACAAGGCCGAGCTCGCCCAGCGGCTGTTCGACCACGTGGCCTCGGGCCGCATCAAGATCGAGATCAACCAGCGCTACGCGCTCGAAGACGCGGTGCAGGCGCATCGCGACCTGGAAGCGCGCAAGACCACCGGCTCGTCGATCTTCGTCATCTGAGGCAACACCATGCGCATCGAGCAACTCACCTGCAACATCGGCGCCGAACTGTTCGACGTCCACCTTGCGGATGCCATCCACGATGACGGCCTGTTCGGCGAGATCAAGGCCGCGCTGCTCAAGCACCGCGTGCTGTTCCTGCGCGACCAGGACATCACGCGCCAGGAGCATGTCGCTTTCGCGCGCTGCTTCGGCGAGCTGGAAGATCATCCGGTGGCGCCCAGCCACCCGGACGCACCGGGTCTCGTGCAGATCTACAAAACGCCCGACGCCCCCATCGAACGCTACGAAAATGCCTGGCATACCGATGCCACGTGGCGCGCGACGCCCCCGATGGGTTGCGTGCTTCGCTGCGTCGAGTGCCCGCCGGTCGGCGGCGACACCATGTGGACCAACATGGTGGCCGCGTACGACATGCTCCCGGCCCATATCAAGAAGCAGATTGCCGGCCTGTATGCGCGCCACAGCATCGAGGCCTCGTTCGGCGCCGCCATGCCGATCGAAAAGCGCCATGCGCTGAAGGCGCAGTTCCCCGACGCCGAGCACCCGGTAGTGCGCACGCATCCGGAAACGGGCGAGAAGGTGCTGTTCGTCAACGCCTTCACCACCCACTTCACCAACTTCCACACGAAGGACAACGTGTGCTTCGGCCAGGACGCCAATCCGGGCTCGAGCCACCTGCTGAACTACCTGATCAGCCAGGCGTACATCCCCGAATTCCAGGTGCGCTGGCGCTGGAGCGCCAACAGCATCGCCATCTGGGACAACCGTTCCACCCAGCACTACGCGGTCATGGACTACCCGCCCTGCCATCGAAAGATGGAGCGCGCTGGCATCGTCGGCGACGCGACGTTCTGAACCGAACCCCACACTGCAGAGCAACAGGACAAAGCCATGAACTTCCTCGATGGTTCGCTGATTCCCGAATACCAGGACAAGCTGGTCATCACCGCTGCGCCTTACGGCCCCGAATGGATCCCTTCCGATTTCCCGGAAGACATCCCGGTGACCATGGAGGAACAGATCCAGAAAGCGGTGGATTGCTACAACGCCGGCGCCAGCGTGCTGCACCTGCATGTGCGTGAACTGGACGGCCGCGGCTCCAAGCGCCTGTCGATGTTCAACGAACTGATCGCCGGCGTGCGCAAGGCCGTGCCTGACATGGTCATCCAGGTGGGCGGCTCGATCTCCTTCGCCCCCGAAACCGATGGCGCCAGCGCCAAGTGGCTGAAGGACGATACGCGCCACATGCTGGCCGAACTCGATCCCAAGCCGGACCAGGTGACGGTCACCGTCAATACGGTGCAGATGAACATCGTCGAGCAGATGGAGATGGCCGACCTTGCAGGCACCTCCATCGCCGAGCCGCAGACCTACCAGGCCTATCGCGAAATGATCGTGCCTTCGGGCCCGGGCTTCATCGAGGAGCACATCAAGCGCCTCAGCGCCGCAGGCATCCAGAGCGCTTTCCAGTTCTACAACATCAACAGCTACGAGACGGTGGAGCGACTGATCCGCCGCGGCGTCTACAAGGGCCCGCTGGTGATGAACTGGGTGGCGATCGGTGGCGGCATGGATGCACCCAACATCTACAACCTGGCCAACTTCCTGCGCGCCATCCCCGACGGCTCCATGCTCACGGTGGAGAGCAGCATGCGCAACGTGCTTCCCATCAACATGATGGGCATCGCGATGGGCCTGCACGTGCGCTGCGGCATCGAAGACAACCTGTGGAACCAGTCGCGCACCGCCAAGATGACGACGGTGGAACAGATCGAACAGCTGGTGCGCATTTCGCGCGAGTTCGGTCGTGAGATCGCCAACGGCAAGGAAGCGCGCGAGATCCTGAAGATCGGCGTGTTCTACGACACCATCGACGAAACCCTGGCCGCCAATGGCTTTTCGCCGAACCGCAAGCCGGCAAAGCCGGGGCTCGCCGACCTGGCTGCCTGAGTCGTAACGGCCCGTCGCGCGGGGAGCCGCGGGCGCCCCGCAGGACAGGCAAAGGCGCGACTACGTCCGTCGCGCGATCACATCCGGCCCAGCGCCGGCGAGGAGACCGCTTTGGGAATGCATTACGTCGAGGCTTCCACGCTTGACACCCCAGCCACGTCCATGGCGGCGCCGCGCGTCTATGCCTGGCTCGTGTTCGCGCTCACGTTCGGGCTGCTGCTGTCGGACTACATGTCGCGCCAGGTGCTCAACGCGGTCTTTCCCTTGCTCAAGGCCGAATGGGACCTGTCGGACACGCAGCTGGGATCGCTCTCCGGCATCGTCGCCCTGCTGGTGGGCGTGCTCACCTTTCCGCTTTCGGTCATGGCGGATCGCTGGGGCCGCGTGCGCAGCATCCTGCTGATGGCCACGCTGTGGAGCCTTGCCACGCTCGCCTGCGGCATCGCCACCAACTACGGTGAAATGCTGGCGGCGCGCTTCTTCGTCGGCCTCGGCGAAGCAGCCTACGGCAGCGTCGGCATCGCGCTGATCATCAGCATCTTTCCGACCTACCTGCGCTCCACGCTCACCGGCGCCTTCATGGCCGGCGGCGCGTTCGGCTCGGTGGTCGGCATGGCGTTTGGCGGCGTGTTCGCCGCACACTTCGGCTGGCGCTCGGCCTTCTTCGCGATGGCGATCTTCGGCATTGCGCTGGTCGTGACGTATGCGTTGACGGTCAACGAACGCCGCCTGCGCGGCAGCGATGCGGCCGCCGAACAGCTGCGCCACAGCCGCCCCGGTTTCAGCATGTCCCTGCGCAACATGTTCGCCGGGCTTTTTTCCACGACCTCGGTGATCTGCGCCTATATCGGCAGTGGACTGCAGCTGTTCATCATGGCTGCCGTCATCGCCTGGATGCCGAGTTACCTCAACCGCTACTACGCGATGACGCCGGACAAGGCCGGTGTCACCGCCGCCATGTTCGTCCTGATCGGCGCGATCGGCATGGTGCTCTGCGGCGTGGTGACCGATCGCGTGTGCCGCCATTCGCCGCCACGCAAGCTGGGCATGGCGATCGCCTACTGCCTGACCACCGCCCTCGTGCTCGGCATTGCCTTCCAGCTGAAGCCCGGTGTCCTGCAGCTCACCGTCATCGGCATGGGCATGTTCCTGGTGGCAGGCACCTGTGGGCCCGCGGGCGCGATGGTCGCCAATCTCACGCCGACGCCGATCCACGCCACGGCTTTCGCCACGCTCACGCTCGCCAACAACCTGCTGGGGCTGGCGCCGGGACCGCTGCTGACTGGCGTCCTGGCCGACCGTGTCGGCCTGATGGATGCGTTCAAGCTGGTTCCGCTGATGGCGCTGTTCGCGGCCCTGACCTTCTGGATCGGCAGGCACCACTACGCGCAGGACATCGCCCGCGTACAGGCCCAGACACGCGCCGAAGCGTGAACCCGCAGACACCGACGACATGGATACACATGTGACGAATCCCACCATCCTGATGGTTCCCGGCCTGCGCGATCACGTGAGCGAGCACTGGCAAACGCTGCTCGAAGCCAGCTTGCCCAACACGCGATCGGTGGCGCCGCTGGAACACCGCAAGTTGAGCCGCGCCGCGCGGGTAGCTGCGCTCGACAAGGCACTCGCCGCCATCGATGGACCGGTGATTCTCGTTGCCCACAGTGCCGGCGTGATGATCACGGTGCATTGGGCTCGCACGCATGACCGCCCCATCCACGGCGCCCTGCTGGTGACGCCGGCCGACCTGGAGTCACCGATGCCGCCGGGTTATCCGACCATGGATGTATTGGACGACCATGGCTGGTTGCCCATGCCTCGCGAACCCCTGCCCTTTCCTTCCATCGTCGCTTCCAGCGCGAACGATCCGCTGTGCAGTGCGCAACGCGCCACCGAATTGGCGAAGTGCTGGGGCAGCCTCATCGTCGATCTCGGCAAGGTCGGCCACCTCAATCCCGCGGCCGGTTACGGCCCGTGGCCACAGGCCGAAGCGCTGATCGATTCGTTGCGATGATCGAACGCGCACCGGGGGCACGTCGAAAGATCGAGATCGACTTCCATTTCGATCTGATCTGCCCGTGGTGCGTGATCGGCAAGCGACGACTCGAAGGCGCCATCGACCTCATCGCGCTCGCCTACGCCGACGTGGATGTGGTCATCCGCTGGAAGTCGCTGCCGCTGCTTCCCGCCTTGCCGCCCGAGGGCGTGCCGTACGGCGCGTTCTATCTCCATCGACTCGGCAGTGCCGCGGCGGTGGCCGTGCGTCGTCGACAGATCCGTGAAGAAGGCCTCGCTGCCGGCGTGACCTTCAACTTCGAACGGATCGAGCGCATGCCCAACACCCTTGCGGCGCACCAGTTGGTGGCGCTTGCCGGCGAGAGCGGCGGCTCAAGCCTGCAAGGTCCGCTGGTCCAGCGCCTGTTCGACGCCTACTTCCTCCGCGGCGAGGACATCGGCGACGTGGAGCAGCTCGCCACGATCGGTGAGACGTATGGCATCGAACGCACGCTCAGCCTCGCCCGCATGGAGCCCGCCGTGCGCGAAGCACCGCTGGCAGGTTGGCAGGCAGAAGCCCGGCGCCTGGGAATTTCGGGCGTACCGACCATCGTGAACGACGGACGCGTACTGCAAGGCGCGCTGCCATCAGGACAGCTCGCCAAAGTCTTGCTGGACGCGTTGCCGGCCTGAGCCGCAACGCACATCCGCCGCAAATCCGTTGGATCCACGCCGCTGCGTGCGCAGCGAAGTCGCGCCGGCTTACGCCCGCTGCGTCTCATCCGTCATGCGTGTCGCCGCCTTCCCCTCTCCCCCATCCGAGTGGGGGGGGCCTTCAAGAGAGCGCCACAACACTCTCGTCTAACCGGAGTCGCGTCGCTGGCCACCAAGTCGCCGACACAGACGAGCCGGCACGTTCCAGCTCGCGCCGACGGCGCGTGTGCGGAACAGCCGGACCGGGACGGTTTCGCGGGCAGGTGAACGGCTGCATCGCCGAGCTGGAATGCTTCGGCGGGCGATGACACCGGTCCGCAGGTGGATCAACGACAACGAGGTCGTACGGGGCCCCGGCCCTCATGCGTCGTCTCTTGTGCCGCCCGCGATGTCGGGTCGCACCGGTGCGGCGGCATGCACAGCGTGACGACCAAAAACGGCACACATGGGGGAGGAGTACGGCATGAAGAACGTGTATGGGTCGAACAGGGATCGCAGCGGAACAACCATCCGCCTGATGGCATGGGCGGTGGCCGCGGCGCTTGGCACCTCGGGGGCCGTGCATGCAACCGAGATCGATACCGGCAATCCGGACCTCTCGATCCGCTGGGACAACACGGTTCGTTACAACCTGGGTCATCGCGCGCATTCGCAGGACCAGTCGATCCTCAACAGCCCGAACAATGACGATGGCGACCGCAACTTCGGCAACCACGCCATCGTCACCAATCGCGTGGACCTGGTGAGCGAGTTCGACTTCGTCTACAAGCAGAACTACGGCTTCCGCCTCAGCGCCAACGGCTGGTACGACCAGGCGTACAGCTCACTGGACAACACGCACGTCACCTCGTCCAACCACATCGTCAACGGCAAGCCGGCACTCGGCCTGCCCAATTACACCGAACGCTATTTCGAAGGCCCGTCGGGCCAGTTGCTCGATGCCTTCGCCTTCGCCAACGTCGACATCGGCGGCGTGAACATCAATACCAAGGCGGGCCGCTACGACCTGTTCTGGGGCGAGGCGTTGCTCAATCCGATCCATTCGCTGAGCTATGGCCAGTCGCCGCTGGACATCGGCAAGCTGCTTACCGTGCCCGGCGCTACCGCGAAGGAACTGTTCCGCCCGCGCACGCAGGTGTCGGCGCAGGTCCAGGCCACGCCGACGCTTTCGTTCGAAGGCCAGTACTACCTTCGTTGGGAACAGGTGTACTACCCCGAATCGGGCTCCTACATGGACCCCAATGACGCAGTACTGAAGGGCGGCCAGTCGATCTACATCAATGCGACCCAGCGCGCGCTGCGCGGCCAGGACGTGACCCCGCAGGATCACGGTGACTGGGGCCTGGCGATGCACTGGAGTCCCGAGGCCATCGATTCCACCATCGGCCTCTACTACCGCAACACCTCCGACATCCAGCCGCAGTTCATGCTGGCGCCGGCCGTGGCGCCCAACGTGCCCGCGGCCGCGTGCAAGGCGCTCGGCTACAAGTCGCTCACGCCGACCATCTGCTACATCAACCCGTCGATGGCCACCGTGCCCCAGGTGCTGGCCGGCAACGTCGGCCAATACATGGCGACGTATGCCGATGGCATCGATATCTACGGCGCGAGCTTCGCGAAACAGATCCTGGGCGTCAGCTTCAGTGCGGAAGTGAACTACCGCCACAACATGCCGCTGGTCAGCATTCCGGTGCAGCTGCTGCCGGCGCCGCTGGCAGGCAGGGTGGTGGGCGCGATCAGCACGATGCCGACCGACGGCAACGTGGCCGGTGCGCGCGGCGACACCTGGCATGCGGTCACCGACTTCGCCGGCATCGTGCCGAAGACGCCGCTGTTCGATACCGCCAATTACGTGGTGGAGTTCGTATGGAGCCGCTGGGACAAGGTTACGCAGAACCCCAACGCGTTCGAAGGCACCAGCCCCGGTTACACGGGCATCGACAAGCCGACGAAGAACTACACGGGCACGCAACTGAGCTTCACGCCGACCTGGTTCCAGGTGTATCCGGGCGTGGACCTGCTGGCGCCGATGACCTACACGATGGGCCTGTCAGGCAACTCGGCGGTCACGTTCGGCGGCAACAAGGGCATGGGCAACTTCTCGTTCGGCGTGGGCGCTGACGTGCGCCAGAAATACCGCTTCGACCTGAAGTACATCGGCTATGTGGGCCGCGTCGCCGTCAACCAGGCCGGCGTGGTCACCTCCAGCGCCGGTCTCGCGTCGTTGCTGCGCGATCGCAACTACATCGACCTTACTTTCCAGACCACGTTCTGACGGAGACCGTCCGGCATCGTCGCGTCCGCGTGGCGATGCCGGATGACTCCCTGCCGACAACAACCAGTGGCATCTTCACACAGTCACCCACTGAAGCGTCGCCCTCCTACCAAGGGACGACACGCCACCGGGGCCTCGCTGGCCCCATTCACGCACCTCCCCTGCCCTTTATGCGGAACACCACGATGATTGGCCTGATGATGCAGCAACCGCTGCTTGTCTCGTCCCTGCTGACCCACGCTGCGCGGCATCACGCCGAGCAGGAGATCGTGTCGCGGCGGGTCGAGGGCGACATCCATCGTTATCGTTTCGCCGACATGGCGGCACGAGCGCGCCGACTCGCCAAAACGCTTGCCGCACTGGGCATCCGCCAAGGTGATCGCGTGGCCACGCTCGCGTGGAACGGCTATCGCCACCTGGAGCTCAACTTCGCCGTATCGGGCCATGGCGCGGTGTTGCATACGATCAATCCGCGGCTGCACCTGGATCACATCGCCTATATCGTCGAGCACGCGGCCGACAAGGCGATCTTCTTCGACCTGACCTTCCTGCCCATCATCGAAGCGCTGCGGTCGCGCCTGAGCACGCCGCGCCTGTTCGTCGCCATGTGCGATGCGGAGCGCCTGCCGGAAAGCGATGCACTGCTCTGCTATGAGGACCTGATCGACCTCCATGACGACCGGTACGCATGGCCGCTGCTGGACGAGAACACCGCCTCGTCGCTCTGCTACACCTCCGGCACCACGGGCAACCCGAAGGGCGTGCTGTACAGCCATCGCTCCACCGTGCTGCACTCGTACGCGGGTGCGCTGCCCGACGCGTTCAATGGTTCCGCACGCGACACCATCCTGCCGGTGGTGCCGATGTTCCACGTCAATGCGTGGGGCTTGCCGTTCATCGCCTGCATGGTCGGCGCGAAATTGGTCTTGCCGGGGCCGGCGCTCGACGGCAAATCGCTGCATGAACTGATCGAAGCCGAGCAGGTGACGCTGTCCGCCGGCGTGCCGACGATCTGGCAAGGCCTGCTCGCGCACGTGGCCGGCCGCAGCCGTGCGTTTTCATCGATGAAGCGCACCGTGATCGGCGGCGCGCCGTGTCCGACGGCCATGGCGGCGCAGTTCCAGAAAGTGCATGAGGTCGATGTGCTGCATGCCTGGGGCATGACCGAACTGAGCCCGTTGGGCACGGTTTGCAGCTTCAAGCCCCGGCAGCTCGCGTTGCCCGAGGATCAGCGCTACGCCATCCAGGCCAAGCAGGGGCGCGCCGTGTTCGGCATCGACATGAAGATCGTCGACGGCCAGGGCAATGAGCTGCCTTGGGATGGCGAAGCCGTCGGCGACCTGATGGTGCGTGGCCCCTGGGTGGCCGCGGGCTACTTCGGCGAATCATCGATGCCGGTGCATGTCGATGGCTGGTTTCCCACGGGCGACATGGCGCGCATCGATCGCGATGGCTTCATGCAGATCACCGATCGCAGCAAGGACGTGATCAAGTCGGGTGGCGAATGGATCAGCTCGATCGACATCGAGAACATCGCCTGCCTTCACCCCGGCGTGGCGAGCGCCACCTGCATCGGCGTGCGCCATCCCAAGTGGGACGAGCGTCCGTTGCTGCTCATCACCCGCTCATCCGGAAGCACGCTGGACAAGGACGAGCTGCTGGCGTTCTTCGAGGGCAAGCTGGCGCGCTGGTGGAAGCCGGACGATGTGATCTTCCTGGACGGCTTTCCACTGGGCGCCACCGGCAAGGTGCTGAAGAACAAGCTGCGCGAACAGTACGGCGCGCATTACGCCGGGCCAGACACACCGGCCTGAGCCTCCGCGCCGTCCTGCGGCGAAAAGCCCGGCATCTCGCGATTGGATCAACGCGGGTGTAGACTCATTTAATGAGAATGACTCGCATCCTCGCTCGACTGACCGCCCTCGTGCTGCTTGGCCTTGTTGCCGTGCTGCCGCCCGTACACGCAGCCGATGCCGCGCCACCCGACGTCAGCCAGACCTGGCAGATGCTGGATTACCTGGCGGTCGACTACGCCGGTGCGGTCCGGCAGGGTCAGGTAGTCAGCACGTCCGAGTACGAGGAAATGCGCGAGTTCGCGCGCCACGCGCGCGACAAGGTCGATGCCCTGCCACCGTCACCCGCATCGCCAGCGTTGCGGACACAGGCAGACCAGCTCGTCACGCTCATCGACGGCAAGGCCACCGAAGCCGACGTGGCGCGCCAGGCGCATGCCCTGGCGAATGCGTTGCTGCAGGCGTATCCCGTGCCGACCGCACCTGCGCACGCGCCCGATCTCGCGCGCGGCGCCATGCTGTACCAGGCCCAGTGCGCTGCCTGCCACGGGGCCACCGGGCATGGCGACGGCCCTGCCGGCCTGCAGCTCACGCCGCGCCCGATCGACTTCACCGACCCCGCCCGCGCCGATCAGCGCAGCGTGCTTTCGCTCTACGAAGTGATCACCCAGGGCGTCGCCGACACGCCGATGGCCAGCTACAAGACGACGCTTTCCGACGACGATCGCTGGGCGCTTGCCTATTACGTGGGAACCCTGGCCTACGCGGATGCATCCCAGCGCGGCGCGCAGGCATGGGAGCAGGACGCCAGGGCGCGCGGCGCGATTGCCTCGCCCAGCGAACTGGCGCGCGCCCGCGTCAGCGAACTCGCTGAAACCGTCGGCGCGGACCAGGCGCGGCTGATCATCGGCTATCTGCGCGCGCACCCCGATGCCGTACACCAGGCGCTGGAAGGTGTTCCGCTGGCGCGTGCGCGCCTGTCGGCGAGCCTGGACGCCTATCGCCGCGGTTCCGGCGACGAGGCGCAGCAGCTCGCCCTGTCCGCCTATCTCGACGGCATCGAACCGGTGGAAGCGCGACTCGACGCCCGTGACAGCGCCTTGCGCTCGCGTATCGAAACGGCGATGGGAGCCTACCGCACCGCCCTTTCCAGAACAGGCAACCAGGAAGCGGTCGCCAGCCAGGCGCATGCCATCGACGGCATGCTCGAACAGGCGCATCAGCTGCTGATAGCCGCTGCCGCGAGCCCGGCAGCGACATTCATCGGCGCGCTGACCATTCTCGTGCGCGAAGGCCTGGAAGCCCTGCTGGTGGTGGTCGCCCTGCTCGCCTTCCTGCGCAAGGCGGATCGGCACGACGCAACGCGCTACGTGCATGCCGGCTGGACGCTGGCGTTGCTCGCGGGCGCCATCACCTGGGGCGTCGCCAGCTATGCCATCAGCATCAGCGGCGCCAGTCGCGAGTTGACCGAAGGCCTTTCCTCACTGTTCGCCGCCGCCGTGCTGCTGGGTGTCGGACTGTGGATGCACCAGAAGAGCATCGGCGGACGCTGGCAGTCGTATCTCAAGGCGAAGATGGCCACGGCGCTGGACCGCAAGTCGGCCTGGTTCGTGTTCGGCCTGACCTTCATTTCGGTGTATCGCGAAGTCTTCGAGACGATCCTGTTCTATACGGCGCTGTGGAACGAAGGCCAGGGCGCATGGCTGCTGGCCGGGCTCGTCACGGGCGCCGTGTTGCTGGCAGGCATCGCATGGCTGCTGCTGCGCAGCAGCCGTCGTCTGCCGCTCGGTACGTTCTTCTCGGTCAGTTCGGCCGTCATCGCCGTGCTTGCCGTGGTGCTCACCGGCAAGGGCGTCGCTGCCCTGCAGGAAGCGGGCTGGACCGCCGTCACCACGGCGCCCGCGCCATCGATCGACTGGCTGGGCATCTATCCGACCTGGCAGTCGCTGCTGGCGCAGCTTGCCGTCACGCTGATGCTGGTCGCCGGCTTCGCCCTCAACCGCTGGCGTGCGCGAGTTGCCTGACGCATCCAGGCGGCATTCCGTCGTAACGTGGCGGCATGCTTCTGCCCTCGCACATGTAGGAGCGCACCCAGTGCGCGACCCCAGCGCCCCAATGGCACGCGCTGCAGGTCCGTCGCGCACAGGGTGCGCTCCCACAAGAGAAGAGGGGAGACATATCTCACTGTGCGCGAGCCACCACTTACTCCCTCTCCCCTTTGGGGAGAGGGTTGGGGTGAGGGGCGGGTGTTCGCGACAGACTCACCTACTTCACGGACCAGTCAATGCACTGCCGGCAAGCCAAGCCACTCGATTTCGGACAGCGCCACATCCTTCGCGCCGACCACACGCCAACGGTAATACGTGTAGTCGCCGGGCTCAGCCACCGCAAAGGCGCGCGTCTGGCGCCGCCACGGGAAAACTTCGTTGCGACGGCGATCCACCGTCTTCCAATGCTTGCCGTCGGATGACGCTTCCAGCGTCCAGTCGCGCGGATCGTGGCCATCCTTCGCCGAGGACGTGAGCGTATACATCGCCACGCGATGCGCCGCATCGAAATGCACCTGCACGTTCGGCGACTTGCCGTGCAGCGTGGCTTCGGTATCGGAGATGTTGTCGCTCAGCGCACGCGCTGCCTCCGGATCACCCTCGACGGTGACCGTACCCTTGGCCGCGTCTGCCAGGTCGACCCAGGGCGACGGCGCGTTCGAACCCGTGGTTACCGAAGGCAAGCCGGCGTCTTCGCCAGCGCCCCAATGCGAAGGCTCGGAACCCATGTCGAACACCAGCGCGGCACCCTGGGTCAGGTCGGCGTGGCTGAGCCAGCTGCGCTCATACGGTTTGCCGTTGAGCGTCACGCGCTGGATGTAGCGATTGCGATCGCTGACCTTCGGTGCGCGAACGTCGATGGTCTTGCCGTTTTCCAGATGGATCACCATGTGCGGGAAATACGGCGCGCCGATCGCATAGGTCGGCGTACCCATGCGCAACGGATAGAAGCCCGCCGCGCTGAACAGCCACCACCCGGACATTTCGCCGTTGTCCTCGTCGCCCGGGTAACCCTGCCCGATTTCGTCGCCCACGTAGAGGCGGGACAACGCATCGCGCACCTTGTCCTGCGTCTTCCACGGCTGGCCGGCCAGGTCGTACATGTAGAGGATGTGGTGCGACGGCTGGTTGCTGTGGCCGTACTGGCCCATGCGTACGTCGCGCGCCTCGAGCATTTCGTGGATCACGTCGCCATAGGCGCCGACGTTGAAATCGTTGCCGGCGGCGAAGAACGCATCGAGCTTCTTGACCAGGCCGTCGCGACCGCCGTACAGGTTCGCCAGGCCTTGCCCATCCTGCACGCTGTCGAACGACATGTTCCAGGCATTGGTCTCGGTGTAGTCACCGCCCCAGGCCTTGGGATCGAACTGCGCCGCGTCGGTGCGCCACGTGCCATCCGGCTTTCGGCCCACGAAGAAACCGAGCTGCGGATTGAACAGATGGGCGTAGCCCAGCGAGCGGCCACGGAAATAGCGTGCGTCTTCCGCATAGTGACTGGCGTAGGGGTCTTTGCCGTCATGCCCATCGGCCAGACTCTGCGCGAGTTCGCCGATGCCGAAGTCGTTGAGGTAGCCGGCCATCGACCACGACAGGCCTTCATCGGTGCTGTTGTCGACATAACCGTGGAACACCGAGCGCTCGATGCCCTTGCGACCTGCGCCCGGAACGTCGCTGGGCACCGTCGCGTCCTTCAACGCGGCCTGGTAGAACGAGCGCACATCGAAGTTGCGCACGCCCTTGTTCCATGCATCGGCGAAGGCCACGTCTGCGCTGGTGCCCACCATGAGGTCGGCGAAACCGGGCGACGACCAGCGCGCGATCCAGCCGCCATCGCGATACTGCTGCACGAAGCCATCGATCATCTCGCCGGCACGCTCCGGCGTGAGCAATACGTAAGCCGGCCATGCGGTGCGATAGGTGTCCCACAGGCCATTGTTGACGTAGGGCTTGCCGGCAAGCACACGTGCACCCGTCCGGGTGGGCGTGTCGGCGCCGGCCTTCGCCGAGAACGGACTGGCGTAGTGATAGTCCGGATGGTCCGCCGTGCCGGTGTTCTCGAACGCCTCGTTGGGATACAGGAAGAGGCGATACAGGTTGGAATAAAGCTGGCGCTTGTCGGCAGCGCTGGCATCGGGCAGCTCCACGCGACCCAGCAGTTCGTCCCAGCGTGCCGCTGCGCGTGCCTGCACGCTGTCGAAGGTATCGCCCGGCGCGATCTCCATCGCGAGGTTGCGCTTTGCCTGTTCGACGCTGATGAGCGAGGTGGCGATGCGCATCGTCACCGTCTTTTCTTGCCGCGTGTCGAAGCCGTACCACGCAGCAACATGGTCACGGCCCTGCCCTTCCAGTCGACCGCTGTCCGTGACCGGACGGTCGAACGTCGCATAAAAAAACAACCGCGTCGCACCAGTAGAGAGGCGACTGGCGACATCCGAATAGCCACTGATGCTCGAGTGGGGGGTATCGAGCACGACGCTTCCGTGATCGTCGCGGTTGTCAAAAACGAGCTGCGAGCGATCGCCCGCAAACGTGAAACGAAGCATGGCCGCGCGGCTGGTCGGCGTCATCGCCGCCACGATGCCGTTGTCGAAGCGAACCTGGTAGAGGTCCGCACGCGCCGTCTCGTGATCGTGGGTGAACGGCAACGCGCGCTGCGCGCGATCGAGCGCAGGAGCGCCGGTGGCGGCTGCCGCAGGCATCACCTGGAACGTCTGGCGGTCACCCATCCACGGGCTGGGCTCGTGGCTCAGCGCAAAGGCTTCGATGCGCGGATGATTGTTGGCATCGTTGCGCTCCTGGTACTGGTAGATCCAGTTGGAGCCCGCGTTGGTGGTCGGCGTCCAGAAGTTGAAGCCATGCGGCGTGGCCACCGCGGGAAAATTGTTGCCACGCGAAAACCGGCTGTTCGCGTTGCTGCCGCGCCGCGTTTCCACATAGTTGTGCGGTGCCATCGTCGCGTCGGCGACGGCTTCGTCGCCCAGACGCAGATCGTCGAGATAGCCGTGAAACGCCGCGCTGCCGGCCGGCGCATCGGCCACCAGCTCGATCGCTTTCACGGTCTTGCCCGCGGCGACCTGGCCCAGGTCGATATCCAGCGCGTTCCACTGGTTGTCGTGCAGCACACGCGAGCCACCCTGCGCCGAGGCGTTGGCCGCGATGCGGTGCTGGTCGCGCGCTTCCGTCGCCGACAATCGCGAACCGTCGTCCAACAGCAGGTCCACGGCGACATATTGCGCCGCGTCGCCAGGCCCCTTGTCCGGACGCACCGGGAAGATCACGTACGAGAGATGCGTGCGCGGCGTCACCGCCTGCTTGATCTTGAAGAGCGTGACGCGACGCGGCCCCGGCTTGCCGGCTGTTTCCGCGTCGTAACGCAAGGCGTGCGTGCCGGTGAAGCCGACGTTCGCGGCGGCCGTGAGGACCTCCTCCTTGCTCGGTCCCTGCGCGACCCGCGCCGCCCAGCCGGCGGCACGCCCGGCCATCAGCGAGGCGTCGCCTTGCTCGAAGGAATTCGAAAATGACTGGCTGGCAGCAGCCGCATCAGCGAAGGCGCAGGAGCAGGCAAGCGTGACCATCGCCGCACATGCGGACTGCCTCCATCGATGCGTCGCCACAGGATGCCTCGTCGATGCCTTGCTCATCACGCTCTCCCCTTGCCTTCTATCCATGACCCAAACAGAAACGCCTTCGTGCTTCGCCTCAACCTTGCGGTGGCGGGAACGACGGCGGAGCCTTCGAGCTATCCGCACCCCAGTGCGGATTCGCTTGTGCACGCAGATCGAAATACAGCCGACCGCCCTCGGTGGCGAAACGCGCCGACAACCAGGGGCTGTCGTGCGACTTGCCGTCGACCGTCAGCGCATGGACGAATGGCGTATCGGCCGATGCGCCCGGCGCATCGATGGTCACGTCGCCATTCGAGCGGTGCACCCGCGCATGAGGAAACAGCGGGCTACCGATCACCAGCTCCGCCCGGCCCGGAATCGCCGGATACAGGCCAAGCGCGGACCACACGTACCAGGACGACATCTCGCCGAGATCGTCATTGCCCGGAATACCCTCCGGCGCGTTCTTCCACAGCGTGTTCACCACGATGCGCACCGCTTCCTGCGTCTTGTACGGCTGGCCCGCGAACGCATACAACCACGGCGTGCCCACCGATGGCTCGTTGTCCAGCTCCGCATGCAACGGACCGGCACCCGTCAGTGCCCAGTGGCCCTGGTCGTCATGGAAGAAGCGATCCAATCGCTCGATCGCCTTTGCGCGTCCGCCCATGCGATCGAACAGCCCTTGCACATCGAACGGCACCATCCACAGGTAGACCGAGGCGCTTCCCTCGACGAAGCCATCCTCCGTGTCGGGTGCGAACACCGGCCAGCTGCCATCGGCATTGCGGTTCTGGATATAGCCGGCGCCAGGCGTTGCCGTGGGGTTGTACAGGTTGCGCCAGTAGCCGGCCCGCGCGAGGAAGCGCCGCTCGCCGTCGTGGTCACCGGCGCGTGCTGCGAGCTGGGACAGCGCAAAGTCCGCCGTGGCGTCTTCCAGCGTCTCGGCCGCGCCACCCCACGAATGCGATGTCGTGGCGATGTAGTGCAGCGAAAGCCACTGGTCCAGCGATGGACGCTGGCCAACGCACTCCACGTTGCACCCGTCATCGGACAGGTCGTGTGCCGTCGGCTCCGTCGCGGCCTTGGCCAGCGACGCATACGCGCCCCGCAGGTCGAACGCATGGCCGCCGAAGGCATCGATCGCCGCAAGCGACGGCACCGCAGGATCACCGCTCATCACGTGCGTCCCGCCGTTGTTGTGCGTCCAGCGATCCCACTCGCCATTGTTCTGCTTTGCCTGGTTGTAGAGCGACTGCGCGATATCGCTGCCCACGTCGGGATACAGCCAGGTCAGCAGCTGCAGCTGCGAGCGGTAGACATCCCATCCGGAGAAGTTGGCGTACTGCTGGTGCTGCCCGCCTTCGACGCGATGCAGCTGCTGGTCGAATCCGCGATATTCGCCGTTGACGTCGCTGAACACATTCGGATGCAGCAGCGAGTGATACAGCGCGGTATAGAACGTGGTGCGCTGCTCGTCGCTGCCACCGGTGACGTCGATCTTCGACAACGCCTGGTTCCATGCCTCGCGCGCCTTGGCTCGCACACGCGAGATATCGGTGCCCGCAGGGATCTCCGCCTTCAGGTTGGCCCGCGCATTCGCCAGGCTCACATAGGAAATGCCCACCCGCACGTGCACCGGCTTGCCGTCCGGGCGAAAGCCCAGCCACACCCCGGAGCCCTTGCCGGTGCCGGGAAACCCCTTGTCGTCATAGTTGGTGCCGCCGCTGGCCGTCGCCGCCTTCGGCTTGAGATCGCCGTCGTGCCAGGCGCCATGCTCGACGATGGGCTGGTCGAACTCGGCGATGAAGTAGAGCGTGTAATAGCTGCGCTGGTCGGCCTTGGCCAGGTAGCCGCAGAAGTTGCCGCTGGTCACCGAACCCGTGACCTCGCGCGACGACGCATCGACGGCGACGCTCGCGTCGCTGCTGCCCACTTCCGAATCCGACGCGCGAATGAGCAGGTTGGCGGCTTGCCCGGCAGGAAACGCAAAACTCGCCATGCCGCTCCGCGTGGCGGCCGCCAACTCAACCTGCACGCCGTTGGCCAGGCGAACGCGATAATCGCCCGCCCTGGCCTGTTCATCGGCGTGGGAGAAATCGCTGGCGTAGACGCTGTCCGTGAGGTCCGCCGACGGCGAACTCGTCACCGGCGATGTCACCGGCATGAAGGGAATGTCGCCACCCGCGCCACGGCAACCCGCACCCGAAAGGTGCGTGAGGCTGAAACCACGAATGCGCGTGGCGTCGTATTGATAGCCGCTGGGCGACGCCGCGCGCGCATGCGTGCCCTTGGTGTTCTCGGGACTCCACTGCAGCATGCCGAACGGCAGCACGACGCCGGGGAAGGTGTTGCCGCCATGACGGCTGCCGATCAACGGATTGACTTCATCGACCGGTTGCTTCGCCTCGCCGGCCATCACGGCACCCGCAAGCAGACACGCTGCGCCACTGGCGAATGCCAGGCTCGCGCCACGCCGGACGCGCCAACCCAAGGACAGCCCCTGCCTCATCGCCCTCTCCCCATCGGCAGGCGCGCCAGCCGATTTCCCGCGGTTAAATCGATCTAAACACAACCACCAAAAAAAGGCGAAGAGTTTCCGAGTGCGGCCGGTTGCGGCCCGATCATCGAAACTGATGCCCGCCGCAACTCTAACCCGTTTTCGCCGGATCATGCTTGCTGCGTTGCGCAAAACAGCGGCTGCCGTCGCTGCCGCGATGGCAGAACGCGCTCAAGGCGCACGGATCTCGTCGTGAAGAATCAGCGGAGCCCTGTGGAGGGAACGACCTGCCGCAGCTCGATCACCTGCGCCGATTGATAGCCATGTGGATGCATCGATTGCCATCGCCAGGCATCGGCGCACATGCGCACGAGATCGTGCTGCGCACGCCAGCCAAGCGCCTTCTCCGCACGCGAAGGATCAGCCCAGACTTCCGCGACATCGCCAGGGCGGCGATCGACGATCTCGTAAGGCACCCGGCAGCCCGACACATGTTCGAAGGCCGAGACCACCTCGAGCACGCTGTAGCCGCGGCCAGTGCCGAGATTGAGTACATGGCAACCACCGTGGCGCAGCAGCTGCAGGGCCTTGGCGTGCGCGTCGGCCAGATCCATCACGTGGATGTAGTCGCGCACGCCCGTGCCGTCACGCGTGGGATAGTCACCGCCGAACACGTGCAATCGTTCCTGCAGGCCTGCGGCAACCTGCGAGACGTAAGGCATCAGGTTGGTCGGGACGCCGCACGGATCCTCGCCCATCAAGCCGCTGGGGTGCGCTCCCGCCGGGTTGAAATAGCGAAGGATCGTGGCGCTGAACGAGGGACGCGCATCGCACACCTCTTCGATCAACTGCTCCATCACCAGCTTGGAATGGCTGTATGGGTTGCATGCGCGCAAGGGAGCGTCTTCGCTGATGGGCACGACGTCGGGATCGCCATACACCGCGGCCGACGAACTGAACACCAGTCGCTGCACGCCGGTCGCCTGCATGGCCTGCAGCAATGTGATCGTGCCGGCGACGTTGTTGTCGAAGTAGAGCAACGGAAACCGGCAGCTCTCGCTCATGATCTTCAACGCGGCGAAATGCATGACCGCATCGAAGCCCGTGGCGAGCACGGCCTCCAGCGATTCCCTGTCGCGGATGTCGCCTTCGACGAAACGCACGCTGGCACCGCTCAACTGGCGGATGTGGTCCACGGCGGATATCGATCCATGGCAGAGGTTGTCGTAGATGACGACCTCGTGCCCCTGCTCGATCAATGCCACGCACGTGTGGCTCCCGATATAGCCGGCACCGCCGCAAACAAGCACTTTCATAGGTCTCTCCGCCGGTCGGTTGATCCGCGAATGAGGCATCCCTTCCTTGAACATGGATCGCGTTTCGAACGTCCTATACGACGAATCTCATTGGACGTATATACGCCTTAGCAAATATCGCGGATCAGCTGAACCCAGCCCGATCAGGAGGCGATCTCTCGTCGCAAGAGGCAACGTAGACGCGATCAAGCAACGCGCATCGTGTGCGTGAAAACATAATGAAGTCGACGTACTTCCGTGCCACTCAAGGCAATCTCGTTTTCTTCAGGCGACATAGCGCGTGCAACGCAACGCGATCGTGCGGCAATGATTCAGGCAGCACCTCTATTTGTAATGCTGCGTTCATGCTTTTTATGGCATCACATGTCGCCCTTCTAAATAACCTGCAAAGCCAGGGTTATGTAAGCGGAAGGCCACGCTTGGAAACGTGCCTGTGCTCGCTCTCCACGCCAGCCCTCCTTCGACCGTTCAGCCGAGCTGAACCTTAATTGCGAGCTCCCGGTGTGCCGACGTATGGCGGCGCCCATGGCACACCATTGCTCGTGGAAGGCCTTCTGAATAAGGAGCCAGTGACCGTGAAAACGCTATCCGCCTTGTTGATTGCCGGACTCCTGCTTTGTCTGCAGGGATGCGTACCAGGACAGTACATGACCAAGGAAGGCTTGACGGAAGGAACACCTACCGACAACAGCCAGATCCAACTGCTGACCATCACTCCGCAGCTCCTGCAGCAAACCCACCAGAACGAACTGGGTGCCGCGGTTCCCCAGGCGTTGCTCGACTACCGTCCCGAGCCATACCGCATCGGTCCCGGCGACACGCTCTACATCACCGTGTGGGACCACGCCGAACTCACCTCGCCCGCCGGCGTGCAGCAGCAGACCGTTGCCAATGGGCGCCTCGTTCGTTCGGACGGCACGCTGTTCTATCCGTACATCGGTTCGATCAAGGTCGAGGGACTTACCCTCGAGGACCTGCGCCAGCAACTGGCCAGCAAGCTCGCGAAGTTCGTGGAACGGCCGCAAGTGGACGTGAATGTCGTCAGCTACAACAGCCAGCGCATTCTGTTGCAGGGCGCCTTCATGAAGACCGATCCACAACCGATCACGGCCGTGCCGCTGACACTGGGCCAGGCGATCGGCACCGCCACCATCAATGCGGATCAGGCCAATCTTGGCGACCTGATCCTTGTCCGCGATGGCAAGGACTATCACCTGGACCTGTCGGGGACGAGCAGCAACACGCGGCACAGTCCGGCGCAGGACATCTACCTCAAGCCAGGCGACCGCATTTTCCTGCCCTACAACGACACCAAGGAGGTGTACGTGATGGGTGAGGTCATGCGTCCACAGGCCGTCAACTTCCGCACCGTCGCCAGCATCAACCTGACGCAGGCGCTCGGTCGGGTCGGCGGACTCAACCCGCTCACCGCGAACGGCAAGGAGGTCTACGTCATTCGAGGCGCGAACAATTTCGAGAACGCACCCGCCAAGGTGTTCCAGCTCGATGCGCACTCACCTTCAGCGTTCGCCCTGGGCGACCAGTTCTGGATGAAGCCTGGCGATGTGGTGTTCGTCGGACCTGCAGGCATCACCCGCTGGAACCGCGTCATCAGCCAGCTGCTGCCGTCGCTCAGCATTCTCAGCACAGCCGCCTATACCAACTACAGCGTAAGCCACTGACGCGATAGCGGAGTCATCCTTGATGGCTCCGCTTTGTGTACCGACCCTTAAAAAGCAGAGGCATTTGCATGAACAAGAACCATCGAGGTCAGGCCAGCATGGCGATTACCAATTCCCTTTGACGCTTTCTGCAAGTTGATCGACTTTGTCTGAATGGCCATCGCGCGATGCACAAATCTGCAATGCAAACGTGATAGCGTTCAAAGCCTGGCGTCACCAAGAGTCAGGCTTTCACGCAGGCAGCTGGACTCCGATGGTTTCCAGCAGGAGCGCAGCAACGATCCAGTCCTTTCACCGGTCTAGGAGTTGAGACCGCGAGGAACGACGTTGCTCGAAGCCTGCACCACTTACCACCGGCTCGCACGGACACAGGGGGGTGAGCTCGAGAGCGGCGGGTAACGTGCTATGCAAGATTCTCACGTGGTTTTCGCCTGTTTGATGGGCGCAATCACATCAGCGACAGCGATCTACATGCTGCGCCGGTACGCGCTGGTGCTTGGTCTCATCGACCATCCAACGCAACGCAAGCAGCATGTCGGCAAGGTGCCTTTGATAGGCGGCCTGGCGATCTTCATGGGAGTAACCGCCGGCGCGGCGTGTTACGGACACTTCCATTGGTTCATCAAGGTATTGATCGACACCACCATGCTGCTGACGCTGCTTGGCGCGCTGGACGATCGCTTTGACCTCAGCGTGAGGGAACGCCTGGTGATCCAGACGGTGGCGATCCTCACGGTGATAGCGACGACCGGCGTGTACATCCACACACTGGGTACCATCTTCGGCTATGAGATCGAACTGGGCTGGCTCGGCTATCCGTTCACGGTGGTCGCCGTCATCGGACTGGTGAACGCGTTCAACATGATGGACGGCATCGATGGCCTGGCAGGCTGCCTGGAGATGGTGAGCATCGCGGCCATCACGCTGTTCGTCGGCATGGGCCCGCTTCACGAGACCGTTGTCCTGCTCGCCTTGCTGGCTACGGCATCGCTGCCCTACCTCCTCGCCAACCTCGGCCTGGTCGGCCGCAAGATCTTCCTCGGCGATGCAGGAAGCACCTTGATCGGCTACCTGCTGGCCTGGGTGCTGATCCGCATGACCCAGCTGCCCGAAGCGCACATGTCGCCGGTCAACGTGTTGTGGTGCGTGGCCCTGCCCGTCTTCGACACACTCGCCGTGATGGTGCGTCGCATGCGCCAGGGCAAATCGCCGTTCAAGCCGGATCGCGGGCACATCCACCACATCATGCTCGGCTGCGGGTTCGGGCCCCGCAAGACACTGCTTGCACTCATCGGACTCGCCGGCAGTTTCGCCTTCATCGGCGTGGCGATCAGCCATGGCATCGCCTCCGCAGGCGTCAACCTGATGATCTTCTGCCTGACCCTGGTGGCTTACATCTGGACCACCACGCGCGTGTGGGCGCGCCAGGAAGCCGCCCGCGAGCACGCCCAGGCGACGACACCGTGGACTGCGCGCGGCCATGCGGTCGCCACTCCCGCCTCGGTGGGTGTAGGGCTGGTCAGCAGCGCGGGAACCATCGAACCGTCGTCCAGGCTTGGACGTCCCGGACTCGGCTCCGGGCTCAAGCCGAGTATCGAGGGCAACTCTTTTCGCTCGGCGTTACGCGAGCCGCCACGGTAACCTACCGTGGCGGCTCGTCCGGCGGAACAGGCGCTCAGCTTCCAAGAAATTGGATGGCTGAGCCGGCCGCGATCTTCGTGATGCCGTCTTCGACGCTGTTGTTGTACTCGTAGGACTCGCCCAGCGACAGCGTGGCCTTGACGGTACGCATCTCGTTGCTGGTGCTAAGGAACGACATCACGCCGCGGGACACGCCGCTGGCCTGCGGCGCACGCCGCGCAACATTGCCCGAGATGACCACGTTCTGGATCTTCCTCGCCTTGTCCGAGGTGTCGTCCATGGCAAAGCTCAAGCAGCTTCCGCGGATGTCGATGAAGGTATTGCCGGCACACACGACGTCGTTCGCACCATAGATCCCGACGGCGCCCATCTGCGGACGAATGCCGATGAAGGTATTGCCGGTCACGACGGCGCGCACGGCATTGTCGCTCGCCTTCCACACGTACGTACCGAGTCGCACGGCATCGCCACCGGGACCGGAGCCCGGCGGAGAGCGCTGGAACGTGCAACCGCTGATCTGCGTGTTGCTGAGGCCGCCGATGAAGACGTCGTAGCGGATCGAGTTGACGAAGTTGCAGTTGACGATGGTCAGGTCGTCCGTCGGATCGGCCTTGGTCTTGGGCTTGGTGGCGCCGTAGATGCCCCAGTAGCAGTTGACGAACTCGCAATCGGATACGGTCCACCCATGGATGTTGTCGCCCGTCTGGTGGCCGTTGAAGAAGGTGATGCCGGCGGTGTTCACCGAGTTGATGTCGATGAACTTGCACCGCCTGATGATGATGTTGCGATAGATGCCCCAGTTGTGGTCGGGCTCGAAGTCGATCGCGCCCACCGACGAGGACAGCTTCGCATTGCCGATGTTCTGGAAGGTGCAGCCGTCGACGGTCAGCGTGTCGCAGTCGATGATGGAAAGCCCGTTGCGGTTGGCTTTGACCAGTCCGTCGAACAGGCAATCGCGCACGACGATGCGCTGGTTGTGCCGCTCCGTGTCGTGCAGTGTCCCCGATCCGACGTACATGCCGTCGCCGCGGAAGCCATGGAACGTGACGCGCTCCACCAGCATGTCCGACGTGGCGTTGACGGCCAGCAGGTAGAAGTACTGCATGTAGCCGAACTCGTCCACGCGACCGTTCAGCAGGAAATCGTGCAGGTGGACATTGCGCATGTTGTCGGCGACCGACTTCGTGCCGCCATCGCGTATATGCGTCACCATCATGAATTCGCATTGCAGCGAATTGTCGTAGGCCTTGAGCTGGCTCGCGCTGCCCTCGCCATAAAGCTCGAGCCCGGATTTCAGGTCGATCTGCTTGACCAGGTACGTGCCCGAGGGAATGAACACCTTGCTGGAACTGTCGATCGCCGCCTGGATTCCCATCGTGCAATCGTAGGTGCTCACGCCGGCCCGGATGGCCGCACGCTCTTTTTCGGGAAGAAAGTTCAGGACATTGACCGCTTGCGATGCGGTTGACATGGTTTTATCTCCGGCAATGGAAGAGCATCAATGGCGAAGCAGCGCTGCGCCCACGGGTTGGCAAAGCTCTGCATACACTTCCATGGTGCGACGTATGACGATGCCCTCGTCGAACTCTGCGTGCGCCTTGCGACGCGCCGCCTGTCCGAGCTCGCGTGCGAAGTCCGGCTGGTCCTGCAGGCGCCGGATGGCGGCGGCCAGCGCATCGCTGTCCTTCACCGGCACCAGCAGCCCGTCGACACCGTCGCGCACGACCTCGCGGCAGCCCGGCACGTCCGTGGTGATCAGCGGAAGTCCACACGCCGCCGCTTCCACCAAAGTCCGCGGCAGCCCTTCGCGATAACTGGGCAGCACGACCACGTGCACGCTCCCGAGCAGCCGGTTCATGTCGTCGACATGACCGAGCCAGGTGATCAGGCCTTCTTTGACCCAGGCTTGTATGGTCGACTCCGGCACCGCCGCGGGGTTGCCAGGATCCGGCATGCCGGCAAGCAGCGCATCGATGGGTCGGCCCTGGTCGCGCAACTGGCGCAGCGCATCGATGAACTCCTCGATGCCCTTGTCCCATAGCAAGCGACTCGCCAGCAATACGCGCAGGCTGCCGTCGTCCGGCGCGGCGCGCGGCACGTCGGCGAAGCGCGCGCAATCCACGCCCGATCCGCGGATCAGGCGGATATGTTCCGGATCGACCAGACCGGCACGCGTAAACAGCTCCACGTCGTCCGAGTTCTGCAGGATGAGACGCGCCTGCTCGCCGCCCAGCGCCAATCGCATCAGTCCGCGCACCACCGGGCGCAGCAGCCGCGCCTTGAGTTGTTCGCTGGTAAAGACATAGCCCATGCCGGCGACTGCATTCACGCGTACCGGCACGCCGGCCAGGCGCGCCGCGAGCGATCCATACACCGCGCACTTGATGGTGAAGCCGTGCACCAGCATCGGCCGCTCGCGGCGTATCAGGCGCACGAGGTACCACAGCAGCGCCACTTCCCGCATGGGATTGAGGCTGCGCCGTTCCATCGGCAACGGTTCCCAGCGCAACCCGAGGTTGCGGAGCTTCTCGCCGTAGGGCCCCGGCGGCGAGATCAACAGCACGTCGCAACCGGCATGGCTCAGCGCCAGCGCCAGCGATCGCCTGAAGTTATAGAGATACCAATCGGTATTGGCGAAAAGTATGACCTTCATTCGTGCACCTCGCGCATGCCCTTCGAGGCCCTGCCCTCCCACGGGCAAACACCGGGCGGTTCTGTAAGGTGGCCGTCACGACAAAGTCCCTTCCGTCTCCTGCAACCACGCCTGAAACATCAAGATCGTCCACAGCGATTGCTGCCAGTTGCGACGGCCGCTCAGGTGTTCTTCCCAGCGCTGTCGAACCGGCCCAGGCTGCAGGTAGCCTTCGCGGCGCAGCCGGCTTTCGCTCAGCAACGCTTCGGCCCATTCGCGCAGCGGGCCGCGCAACCAGCTGCCCAGGGGAATGCCGAAACCCATCTTCGGACGCTCGATCAATTCCTTCGGCACATAGCGATAGAGCAACTGGCGCACCAGCCATTTGCCCTGCCCCTGCCGGATCTTCTGGTGCAGTGGAATGCGCCACGCCAGCTCCACCACGCGGTGATCGAGCATCGGCGCGCGCGTCTCCAGGCTGTTGGCCATTGCCGCGCGGTCGACCTTCACCAGGATGTCGTCAGGCAGGTAGTTCTGCGCATCCATTGCCATCATCCACTGCGCGAGGTCGTCGGCCTTCGGCCAGGAACGCGTGTCGGTGAATGACGTCTCGGCCTGGTTCGCGCCGATCACGATGGCGGACGGATCGCGCCAATGACTGACCAGGTTGAGGAAGAACGCACGGCCGTCCGACGCCGTGAGCACTTCGGCGAGCTTGTGCGCCTTGTCGCCGGGGTTGGCCAGCTGCCAGCGCTTGGGCAGCACGGGGCTGGCCAGGTTGAACATCGCATCCCATCCGCCCGGCGTCAGCGCCTGCAGTGTCGCGGCCATGGTCCGGCGCACCACATGCGGCATGCGCTGCATGCGCTCCCAGGTCGTGCGCGCCGCGAGATAGCGGTTGTAACCGCCGAACAGCTCGTCGCCGCCGTCGCCACTGAGCGCCACGGTCACTTCGCGCCGGGTCAGCTCGCTGATGAGGAAGGTCGGTATCTGTGAGCAATCGCCGAAGGGCTCGCAATAGACCGAAGGAAGCTTCGGAATGACGGCCAGCGTGTCCTCCGGTCGCACGTACAGCTCCGTGTGCTCGGTGCCCAGGTGGCGGGCCACGGCCTTGGCGTGCACGGCCTCGTCGTAATCGCTCTCGTCGAAGCCGATCGTGAACGTCCGCACGCGGGTGCGACTGGAAGCCTGCATCAGCGCCGCCACGGTGCTGCTGTCGATGCCGCCGCTCAGGAAGGCGCCAAGCGGCACATCCGATATCAACTGGCCACCGACACTCGCGCCGAGCTGTTTCTCCAACGCATCGATCGCTTCCTCGTCGCTGCATTCCAGCGGATCACGCAAGCCGGCGCTCACGATGTCGTTGCAGCTCCAGTACGGCACGGGCTGCGCTTCACCGGGCGCTTCGGCGCAGATGCACACGAAGTGCCCGGGCGGGAGCTTGAACACTTGGCGATAGATCGAATGCGGCGCCGGTATGCAATCGTAGGCAAGCAGAAGCGCAAGCGCATCGCGGTCCACTTCGGTCCGGAACGACGGATGGGCCTTCAACGCCTTCAATTCCGAGCCGAACAGGAACGTCGAGTCCATCCAGGCGTAGTAGAGCGGCTTCTCGCCCATGCGATCCCGAGCGAGGGTGAGTGCGCGTTCATGGCGATCCCAGATGGCGAAGGCGAACATGCCCACGCAGGCCACCAGGGTTTGTTCGATGCCCCACGCGACGATACACGCCAGCAGGGTCTCGGTATCCGAGTGACCGCGCCAGGAGGGCGCGGCGCCCTGCCTGGCGAGGCGCTCGCGCAATTCGAGATGGTTGTAGATCTCGCCGTTGAACACGACCACGTAGCGTCCACAGGCGGACGGCATCGGCTGGTGTCCCGCAGCGGACAGATCGAGGATGGAAAGCCGTCGATGCGCAAGCGCGACGCCGACGTTCTCGTCGCACCACAGGCCGCCATCGTCCGGCCCGCGGTGATTCAGCTGGCGCGACATCTCGCTCGCCCGTTCGAGCAGCGCCGACCGCTCGCCCGAGCGCAATTGCCAGAACCCCGTTATGCCGCACATCGGTTCTGCCCCACGCTGTGCAATACCTCCGCGAGCCGCGGCGCCTGCGTGTGCAGGCAATAGGTCTCTTCGACCGCCACGCGTCCGGCCTGCCCCATGCGTAGACGCATGGCACGATCCTCGATCAATTGCACCAGGCTGCTCTCCCAGCTCGCGCGGTCCGTCGCGAGGAAACCGCTTTCCCCGTGGCGCACGATGTCGATGTTGGCACCGACGCGCGACGCCACCACGGGCAGGCCGCACGCCATGTATTGGATGAGTTTGTAACCGCACTTGCCGCGTTCCCACGGGCCATCGCGCAGCGGCATGATGCCGATATCCATGCGCGCGATCGCGTCCGCCTCGCTTTCCTCGGTCCATGGCAGGACCTCGGGGTCGAACCCGTGGAAGCGATCGACGACGCTTGCCTTCGCTCCCACCAGCAGAAGGCGTGCATCGTGCTCGACGCAGACCTTCTCGAGCACATCACGCTGGTCGAGCAGGTAGTTCTCGGTGAGTGGCGATCCGATCCAGCCGATGACCGGCCGCCGATCCTCCTGGTGATCCACCGGCCGGTAGCGGCGCTCGTCCACCACCGTGGGGATGACCTCGATGCGCGGAGCGCCCGCCCGCGCCGCGCGCTCCGCGAGGTAGCTGTTGCCGGCGACCACGCAGGCGGCGTCGCGCATGACGCGATCGATCTTTCGCCCGAGCAGGCCACGGATCAGTCGATTGGACGAGAGATCGTATCGATGGAACAGCGCGTCGTCGTAATCGACCACGTACGGCTTGACCGAGCGTGCCAGCAGCGATTCGACCATCGATGGCAGATAGGGAAAGAGCTCGCCCTCGATCCACGCGACATCGTGCTCGCCGCTGCGCAGTAGCTCCTTGAACCGGTGCACGCCGCGCCGCCATGCATTCGCCATGGCGGACCGGCCGTTGCCGTGGAAGATGGCGTCGAGGTACTCATCCGAAAAAAGCGGATGGACCTCCACGTCGATACCGTAGCCGCGCAGCAGGGGCAGGTACTGCAGGCTGCGCAGTCGCGAACTCGCCCCCCTCCTCGAATACTTGGAAAACAACAACACCCGGATACGCCTCATCGCCTCACCCTGACCAGCGCCAGCGAATGCTCGACGTACCACATCACCAACGGGAACACGTACATCCACTGCAGCGAAAACGCCTCGATGTAGGGATTGGTATTCGTGGCGAGAAACGCACAGACGAAACCGGAGAACAAAAACTTGTGATGCGCCGGCAGGCGGCGGTCGAACGCAAGCTTGGCCACCCCAAGGACGTAGATGAGGAAGGGCAATGCGTAGATGAAGGCACCCAGCAGGCCAACGCGGAAAATGCTCGCGATCCAGACCACTTCATATCGCCACGGGTGAATCGGGTCGCTGACGTAGTTCACACCCACGCCCTGCCCCGAGCCGAGGCCACCGTTGTCGAGGATCGCGGCATACAGCGAGCGGGACATCTCCGTTCGCTCGACGCCACCACCGGCCGCGAGCTTGTTGAAGACGATATTGAGCACGGCCGAGACGCGCACTTGCGTGTACGCCTCAAGCACGTACAGCGTCACGATGAGCGCCACCAGCGATGGCACGCCGTACTGCATGAAGCGCACGATGGCCGGCTTGCCCCGATGTTCGTTGGTGCGCGAGCCCAGCATCCAGCCCATGCATGCGCCCATCGGGATGGACAGGATCAGGGCCGAGCGACCCGAGGTGATGGCCGCGATCAGCAGCATGGCCAGCAGGGCGAAGCGCAGGGTGCGCCGCTTGATCAGCTCGGGCGAACTGAAGAATCCACCGCACAGGAAGATCATCGACCCGTACACATGCATCGTGGCGCCGGCAAAACCCTCGTTGAGGTTGAGGTTGGCGCCCTGGAAGAAGAACTCCACGGCGGCAGCGCCACGCGTCAGGTACAGGTAGAAGAACAGCGCGACACTGAGCGCGCAGAACAGGCTCAACACGATGAACCAGTCGATGATCCGCTCGACACCGATCGCGCGACGCAAGCCATCGGCAATGATGATCCAGAGAAATGGCGTGACGATATAAACCGCCGCCACCTGAAGCAGACCGATGAACGGCGCACCGTGCATGCCGCCCACGACGAGGTAGATCACCGTCACCATGGCCGAACAGGCGTACAGCGCCAGCAAGTTCTTGAAGCCAAGCGTAAACCGCATGCCCGGCACAGCCAGCAGGAAAGCCAGGCCCATCACGGCCGCTGTCGGGACCGGCAGCGAGTTGGGCACCACCACCGTAAGCAACAACAACAGGAAGGCCACGCCGATAAACAGGTGGCGTACCGTCAACCTCGGCGCGTCTGTCTCGGGAAGTCGTGTTGGCACCGGAGGGACGATCGGTGCTGGATCATTCACGGAGTTCATGCCGTCACCATGCGAGATATCCAGTTATCGAGCAGGCCCGCCTGGACGACCCTGCTGTAAGCGCTGATGTCGTGCCGCGCGCCATCGCCCGGGCCGAACAAGGCGTCGCGAAGCGTCGCCGCGTTCGTCTGGCCACCGCCGGTCAGCAGCGTGCGGCCGGCGCCGGTTTCGGCGAGGATGACGGTGGCGGCGTTGCGCACCTGCGTGACGCAGACGACGTCCACGCCGGTGGCCAGGTAATCGAACAGCTTGCCGGTGGCGCAGCTGACCCGCGAACCGGTGAGCAACAACAGCTTGCTGCAACGTTTCATCAGCTGGAGCGCGACGGTGCGTTCCACGGGCGGCACCACGCAGACGGGAAACCTCGCGCGTTCGATTGAAGCGCGCTCCGAAGGCGTCAATTCGCCCACGAACATCACCTGCTTGCCTGTCGTGATGTCGCTGCACTGGTTCAATGTGTCGATGAAATGTTCGAGCGTCACCGACGCCGAACTGTCGCTGGCACCGATGCGCCCGAAGTGGCCGATCAGCGTGGCGCCCGGCGGAACGTGCTCGGCCATGATCGCCGTGGCCCGACCGACACCATCGGCGTCACCTGCCAGTCGCTCGAAGTCGGCGGGATCGTAGCCATTGGGCAGCACCTTGACGGTCTTGTCCGGATATCGGCGCTGGAAGTCTTCCACCAGCGGGCCACTCACCGACGTGACCAGGCCACTGATGTCCACGACCCGTCTTTCGATCTGCGTGCGCACGAGGTTGCGTAGCCAGCCGGGCTTGCCCAGCGCTTCGAACACCAGGCCGTCGCGGAAATCCTGCATGCAGCCGATGCCGTACCGGCTCGCGAGGCTCGCCGCCGCGATCAGGGAATCGATGGGAGAGTACGTACCGATGGCGACGCAGGACTCGCCCGCCGCCACACGCTCAGCGCACAGGCGATCCGCCTCGGTCAACGCCTGCATCAACCAGGTCCGCCCAGCGAAGCCGCGCGGCACCAGGAACGGCAGCGGTCGCACGAAGGCGCTCGCCATGGTCAGCAGCGAAGCCGGCACAGACGACTCGCTGCCTACGCACTGCCCCGGCAAGGCAATGACCCGCATGCCGGCGTGCTGGGACTCCATCTTCAACGGCGCCGCGGACGAGGCCTGCCGGGCGAAGATGAAGATCCGGTATTTGGCCGGGTCCAGGTATTTCAGCAGACCCTTGAAGCGTTCGGCGGCAACATTGCTGGACAAATGATGCGCCGCAAATACAAACAAATTGATTTTTGGCATCGCCTGACCCTCGCTCGGTCCGCAGCGTTGCCCCCTGATTGGTTAGCTGGATGAGGTCACCCGACATCGCGCCGCTGGCTGGATCACCCGTCCCGCACGCACGGGACAAATGCCGAGCCGTCGCGATGGCTAAGGAAGAGCGTCACGTTCTCGTCTTGTCTCCTCTGTCCAGTTGGGCCGAATGGCGGATCGCAGTGCTCGGTACATGCCGGACCACTCCGAGCGGAAGCTCCAGAACACCACCGGCACCATCGCCAGCCAGATCAGGCTGACGACCGCCGGCGTTTCCTCATCGAAGGCCAGCGTGACGATGGACAACGCGACCGCGACGATCACCGATATGTAGAGCTTGAGGCGCGGAATGGGTCGCCACACGTAGGCCGATGCTTCCGTCCTCGCGATGAAGAACACCAGGAACGCGACCGCATTGGCGACCACGGCGCCTGCCGCTCCATGCTTGGGTACCAGCCATATGCTGCCCAGCACGTTGACCACCAGCGCGACCAGCGTGGACCACAGCGAGAGCATCGATCGACGGGTGATGCCGATGCCCACGCAGGTCACCTCGGACAGCGTGTAGAGCAACGGCTGACCGATGCTGCACAGCATGAGGTACTTCACCTGCCGGTAGTTCGCGGGCAGGACGAAATCGATCAACCATGAGAACGTTCCGCTCAGGACCCAGATGGCGCAGACCACGGCCAGCGCCTGATGAGCCACATGATCCACACGCTTCATGTCTGCACCATGAGCGACCCACTTGTAGACCATGGGCGCCCAGAGCACGGTGAAAATCGTCTGAAAAACGATGCCCACGCCCGCAAAGCTCATCGATACCGAATAGAAGGCGAGCTCGGTCAAGGTGGAGAGCGAACGCAATGTGAGCGTACTGGTGGCATCCAGGCCCCAATAGGCCACGCCGGCGAAAATCAGCGGCACGCCATAGCTCAGCAAGCCGCGTACCTGGTCGTTGGATAGTGAGGCACCAAACGCCGGTCGCCAGTCGCGACGCGTGTTCCAGCTGAAAGCGAACAGTACGGACAGCAGGGAAACGAGATAGGCCAACTCGAGCTGCCAGAACGACCGCGAGAACTGTGGCAGCGCCATCATGCCGACGACCATCAGGAAAGCGATCTTCGGGAGGATCTGGCTCATCGAAAAGGCCATGCCGCGGTCCTGCATTCGCAAGATCAGTGAAAGGAACCTCGATATGAAACTCACTACGACACAGGCAACCAGCATCCAGTAATAAGCGACCTCGTCCAGGCCGAACAACAGCATGGACAGTCGATCGCTGAATGGAATGGTGAACACCATGGCCAACAGCAGCAGCAGGAAACCCGGGGAAAAGCAGGCTTTCAGCAACGCGCCGCGGTCGTGCCATTCGTGGTATTCGCGAACGTAGGCTCGATCCAGGCCGAGATTGAATAGTAGTACCCCGAACGACACTGCGATCTGAACAACGTTTAGACGTCCAACATCCGCCGGCGCGAATATCCAGGTAATCGCCGGAACCGTCACCAGACCCAACCCCGCGGTGGCGATCGGGCCAAAAGCAAATGCCGCTATCGTTCGTAAATTCACAAGCCGGCCTTCCAGTTTCAACGAATGTTCGTGCCTGATCTTTCTCGCACATGATGCCCTTGCCTTCTTACACGGGCTTGACCAAGCATTCCCTGCAACGCGTCTCAGGAAGCACCGATAGACAACACATCGTGGATGAACGACGGATAATTCTTTGCCGCATCGAAGCGATCTTCCACGGCTTTTCGCGCATTCACGCGAAGCTCATTTCGCGAATGGTCGAACGCAAGCACGGTAATTGCATCGGCGATCTCCTTGTACGTGGGATTCTTGCTGAGCAGCACGCCGCACTCGGCAGACACGAGATTGGACACGCCACCCACGTTGGGAGCGATCGCGATCACGCCGGTGCTCATCGCCTCCATGATCGACACCGGGATGGCTTCCGATTCGCTGGTGTTCATGAAGATGTCCACCGGCATGTTCAGGTAGTACTTCTTCACCGCGTCATTGGGCAGCTCGCCCGCGAACGTGAATTCCATGTTCGCGAGATCGCCCAGCCTTGCCTGTGCCAGCGCCCTCATCTCGTCGAGCAGCGGGCCCGCGCCGATGTGCGTCCAGCGCACGTGGAACTCACTGTACTTGCTTGCGAACAGTCGCAGGCCCTCGATGATGCGATCCATCCGTTTCACGGGAAGACAGAACGACACGGAGACGATATGCAGGCTTCCATCCGGACTCGGCTGTGACAGGCCGGGGACCAGCGGCACGCCGAGCGGGATGATGGTGATCTTCTCCGGCGGAGCGGCGTAGGTCTGCCGCAGGTAGCCTTGCGCTTCGGTCGACAACGCGAAGATGCGATCGAACGAGCCGATGAACTGGCGCTTGAGCGGCATGTACTCCAGCATGCGCCGTTCCTGGTACAGATCGATGCCGTGCGCACGCGTCACCACCCGGCGGACCGCGCCCTTCTCCCTGGCGAGGATGGCGGCGTATGCCTGCGTGTCGTTCCAGTAGCTGTACGCCACGTCGATGACGCCGTTGCGTCGCGCATAGCTGACGAGCGCGCTGGTCTGCTGCATGACCTTGGACACGTGCAGCAGCGCGCGGACCACGGTCCGACGGCACAGCTTGCCGGACTGCCGCAGGTAGGACAGCTCGTTGCGGAACAGCTTCGAGAACACCGCCCGCGCGATGTAAGGCAGGCGACGCAGCGTGCCTGGCTTGACCATGCTCAGGTCCATCGACACGCCGGGAGGCAAAGGCCTGGGCGACCCCTCGGCGACGGCAGGCAGCACCGTGGCGATGGCGTCGGGCTGCCGGGCCCAGTAGCCGATCTCGTCTTCGAGGAACTGCTCGCCCGGGTGATAGGGAAACGCGTTGGTGAGTATGACTATCCTCATGCGTGCTCAGCCGCTCCGGCCATGAGCGTATCGATCATGCGGTCTCGATACGCGACATGGTCCATGTTCAAGGGGACGCTGGTCTTGAAACACGCCACCGTCGCGAGGCACTCGGACAGCAGGCGGCGCCAGTTGGTGACGACCTGGTCCATGGTGAGCATCGCGGTGCGCGAGGTGGCCAGCGCGTTGTACTGCTCCCAATAGAGCTGGTCGTGGAAAATGCTGTACTCCGCACTGATGACGGCGATCGTCATCTCCGCGGCGACGGAAGCATCGAGGCGAGCAACCTGGAACTCGGCGACGTCTTCCCTCACCAGGTAATACAGCCGGGATAGATGGACGGGCGCCGATTCGACCTTGCGATAGACCCGATCGGGACGAAGCTTGCGTCGCGTGCTGGCGACGTTGATCCAGGTCTTGACGTTGAAATGCGTGCGGTCGACCCATCCGCGCCCAGCGAGCAACTCGCCCTTCAGCGCAGGGTCGGTGCAGTTGTAACCGTAGATCTTCGGCCAGGCCATGTTGGCGTACACCAGCGACGAGCCATAGGACATCAACGAGATGTCGTCGCTGACGAAACCCACGCCCTCGTGCTGCCTGAGCGCGAGCATGGCCGCCGACTTGCCCACGCCACCGGTGCCTGCCAACAGGCAGGCCTCGCCGTTCACCGTCAGGCAGGCGGCGTGGATGGGCACCATGTCGCTGAAGAAATACGTCGACGGCACCAGCACGAATTCGTGCAGGATCTGCTCGAACGACTCCAGGTCGCTGGCGTATTCCACCGAAAGCAGCTTCTGCACGTTGCGCTTGACGCCCCGGCGCGAGCGCAGCGTGACCTCTACTTCGAGCGTGCCCGTGGCCGACCATCCCCAGTAGACGTCGCTCGCGGGAAACGAGGTCAGCATGCCGTGATCGAACGTGCGGTGCAGCCGCGGGTTCATGGCCACCAACGCCCGGCCCGATATCTCGGAGACGATGTGGATCTCCACGTGCGGAGCCATGTCGCCCGCATCCGCATACAGCGCCAGGCTCTCGGCCAGCCATGCCTGATACATGGGATCGCCAGAAAACGCATAGCATTTTCCGAAGATGATCTTCTTCATACCGATCCTCCCGGCATGTCAGGCAAAGACCCTGGCGGACAGCGCCGCGGCGACTTGCTCCTGCCTTCCCTCATCGAGATAAGGCGACATGGGAAGGCTCATGACCTCATCCGCGGCGCGATCGCAAATCGGCATGCGCGCGCTTTCGTCCGCCAGTGCCGGCTGCCGGTACAGCGGCAGCGGATAGTGCACCGCCGTGGGCACGCCCGCTTCGTGCAGGCGCTTGCGCAGCGCCTCGCGATCGCCGACCCGCACGGTGTACTGCGCCCAGGCGCTGACGTTGTGCTTTTCGATCACGGGAAGGCCCAGCTGGTCGATGTCGCCCAGCAGCCGGTGATAGGTCTGCGCGACCTGCTGGCGCAGTCGCATTTCATCGTCGAACACGTCGAGCTTGGCCAGCAGCACGGCGGCCTGCAGCGTATCGAGCCGGCTGTTCACGCCCACGCATATGTGGTGGTAGCGCTTGTCCTGCCCGTGGCGCGCGATCAGCCGCAGCGATCTGGCCAGCGCTTCATCGCTGGTGAAGATCGCGCCACCGTCGCCATAACAGCCCAAGGGCTTGCTCGGGAAGAAACTGGTGCAGGCGATCGTGCTCAGGTTGCAGCTCCTGCGGCCCTTGTAGGTGGCGCCAAAGCTCTGCGCGGCGTCCTCGATGACGGGAATGCCATGCTTGCCGGCGATCGCGTTGATGGCGTCGAAATCGGCACACTGGCCGTACAGCGACACCACGATGATCGCCTTCGTGCGCGAGGTGATGGCTGCCTCAAGCAGCGCAGGATCCAGGTTGTACGTGGACGGGTCGATGTCGACATACACCGGCTTGGCGCCCAGTACGGCGATCGCCTCTGCCGTCGAGATATGGCTGAAGCCGGGTGAGATCACTTCGTCGCCCACGCCGATATCGAACGCCATCAGCGCGATCTGCAGCGCATCGGTGCCATTGGCCACCGAGATGCAGTGACTGGCGCCCGTGTAGGTGGCCAGCCGGGCTTCCAGCTCCGCCACTTCGGGCCCGAGAATGTACTGGCCGTGCTCCAGCACGCGTGCGATACCTGCATCGATGCTGGACTTGATGCGCACCTGTTGTGACTTGAGGTCGATGAAATCGATCATGTGACGGGCTCCAACTGGCGTAGCGCCTTGCCTTTCAACGCGTAGCGCGTACCGGTGTGCGCGCATACGGCCTCACCCTCGCCTTCCAGTGGAAGGTCGAGGCGTTCGCCGAATTCACTCATCCAGCCGATCTGCCTGGCCGGCACGCCTACCATCAGCGCATAGGCCGGCACGTCCTCGGTGATGACGGCACCGGCGCCGATGAAGGCGAACTCACCGATGGTGACGCCGCAGACGATGGTGCAGTTGGCGCCCAGCGTGGCGCCGCGGCGCACCGTCGTGTCGCGGTATTCGCTCTTTCGCTCCACCAGGGCGCGCGGGTTGTAGACATTGGTGAACACCATGCTGGGGCCGCAGAAGACGCCCTCTTCCAGCGTCACGTTGTCGTAGACCGACACGTTGTTCTGCACCTTGCAATGGTCGCCGATGACCACCTTGTTGCCGACGAACACGTTCTGCCCGAGCGACACGCCCATGCCGATGCGCGCACCGCCGCAGACGTGGGTGAAATGCCAAACACGCGAGCCTTCGCCGATCACGGCGCCCTCGTCGACGATGGCGGAAGGATGTTGGTAATGGTCCATGCGATGCTCACTTTTTCCTGAGGAACGGGTGGCCGTCTTCCCCGACGGAAGACGTCTTGCCCGTGCGAATGGCTGCCACCGTCTCGATGGCGGTGCGGTTTTCCTCCAGGCCAAACCCGCGGCCGGCGAGGATTTCCACGTAGCTGCGGTCATGCAGGTCGGTGAAGCCGCCGGAAAACTCGATCTCGTCGCCGTCCACCGTGATCGAGCGATAGGTGCGCTGCCCGCCTTCGCGCGCGCCCTCGGGAACGTCTTCGAGGTCGACCGAGAGGAACCAGCGCACGCGCGCCTTCTCGTATTCGAGATAGCCCGCGGCCTTGGTGTCGCTGGAAAGGTGGACCACGTTGCTCTGCAGGTCGCCGAACAGGTAGTGCAGCATGTCGAAGAAGTGCACGCCGATGTTGGTGGCGATGCCACCCGACTTCTTGGTGTCGCCCTTCCAGCTCTGCAGGTACCAGTGTCCGCGGGAGGTCACGTAGGCCAGGTCGACCTCGTACTTGCGGTCGCGACGCTCGCTGCGCACCCGCTCGCGCAGCGCGATGATCGAAGGATGCAGGCGAAGCTGCAGGATGGTGTTGGTCTTCCTGCCGGTCTCCCGCTCGATTTCCAGCAGGCCGTCGATGTTCCACGGATTGAGCACCAGCGGCTTTTCGCAGATCGCGTTCGCGCCCGACCGCAGCGCGAAACGGATATGCGAGTCATGCAGGTAGTTGGGCGAGCAGATCGATACATAGTCGATCTGCTCGCCGTTCTTCGCCCGCCGCCGCATGTCGACGTGGCGATCGAAGCGCTCGAACTCGGTGAAGAAGTCGGCCTCCGGAAAGTGGGAGTCGATAATGCCGACGGAGTCGTTCGGGTCGAACGCAGCCAGCAGCTTGTTGCCAGTGCTCTTGATCGCTTGCATGTGGCGCGGGGCGATATAGCCCGCGGCACCGATCAGCGCGAAATTCTTGGTATTGGGCATCGGCCAAATTCCCTTCCTGCATCTATCCAGGCTGAGTGGCATGGACGGATCGAGCCAATCGTCGATCCGTCGCGGACGTTCCTTCAGTGGTCATGCGCTCCCTGCACCGTCGTCGCGAGGCGGGCCGCCTCGCGACGTCCGCTACGATGGCCCGGCCCGCGCGGCACGCAGGCCGTCGTGCTCGTTCGTCGCCAACGGCACGACGACGGCGCTCATGACACCGCCTTTTCGACCGAGTAGTAGGCATACGCGTAGTAACCGCGACTGCGTTTCTCGACCGCATTGAAGATGGCGCCCTTGATGGACACGCCGTTCTGCTCGAAGCGTTGCTTGGCCAGGGCCAGCTCGCGCGACTGGCTGAGGCCGAAGCGCGCGACCATCAGGCCGGTTCCGGAGTGATGGCCGATCACGGCCGCATCGGTGGCCGCAAGGATGGGCGGCGTATCGATGATGATCAGGTCGTACTTCGGCTTCAGGTGATCCAGCAGCGCCGAGAATCGCGCGTTCATCAACAGCTCCGATGGATTCGGCGGAATCTTTCCTCGGGTGATGTAATGCAGCGTGCTCGGCGACTCGGCCTGGCGTATCGCGCCGGCCATGTCCACCTGGCCGGAGATCAGCTCGGACAAGCCGATCTCCGCCCTTCCGCCGAGGATCTTGTGCACCACGCCGATGCGCATGTCGCCATCGATCAGCAACACGCGCTGGCCAGTCTGCGCGACCACGGCGGCGAGGTTTGCGGAGACGAAGGTCTTGCCGGCGTTCGGGCTCGCGCCCGAGATCATCAGCACGTTGTTCTTCGCTTCGAGGCGGGCGAAGTGCAGGCTCGTGCGCAGGCTGCGCAGCGCCTCCGCCGCGAGATCCTTGGGCGAATCCTCGACCAGCACGTGCTCCCGGCCATCCGGTCGTGCGCGCTTGCCCTGCAGCGCACGCTCCCGCGGGCTGACTGGAATGGTCGCGTACACCGGCAGGCCGATCTTCTCGATGACGGCCGGGTCCTCGATGCCACGATTGAGCATCTGGCGGATGAAGACGTAGAGCAGCGCGACGAAGCCGCCCAGCAAGGCACTGCCGAGCAGGATCAGCGTCGTCCGCGGCCACACCGGCTGGGTCACGTCGACCGCCGCGCGATCGATGATGCGCACGTTGCCGATGGTGCCGGCGCGCGCGATGTCCAGCTGCTGCGCCTGGTTCAACAGGCTGGTGTAGGTATCGTTGCTTACCTGCACGTCGCGGGTGAGCTTCAGCAGCTGCTGCTGCGTATCCGGCAGGCCCCCGACCTTCTTCTCGATCGCGCTCTTCTGCGCCTCGAGCTGACCGATCTGCTTCATCAACGCCTGGTACTGCGGATGCGCCGGGGTGAATTGACGCTGCATGTCAGCCTGCTGCAAGCGAAGCTGTTCCAGGTTCGTCTCTATCGAGACGGTCTGGTTCAGCAGCGTCTGCGTCTGCATGTTGATGTCGACGGACTGGGACTTGTTCTGGAATTCATTCAGCGCCGCGGTGGCGCGCTCCAGTTCGCGTCGCACGTTCGGGATCTGGTCGCGCACGAACTTGAGGCTGTTGGCCGCCTCGGCGGAATTGCGCTCCACGTTCTGGCGCACATACAGCTCGGCGACCTGTTCCAGCACGTTGGTGGCCATGACCGGGCTGGCGTTGTTGTACGTCATCCCGAGAATGCCGGACTCCTTGCCTTGCTCCGTCACGTTGATCTGCCGCTGCAGCGCGTTGATCACCGTCAGCTCGCGACGCTTGAACACGCGGAAGCGCGTACCCGGGTTGGCCGCCAGCGATTTCACTTCGATGGTCACGCCATGCGCTTTCGCCTCCTGGCCCACGCGACCGATGACGAGGATGTTTCCGTCGTCGTCCTGCAACACGTAGAGACCGCCTTCGCCGGCGATGAAGCGCAACGGCTTGTCGAGCAGATCATCGGGCACTTCCAGGCGGAAGATGTCCAGCTTCGAGCCGCCCCAGTCGTAATCGCTCATGCCCAGCAGCGGCGCGGCGACCTGGCCGGGATGGTTCTTCGCGAAACGATGGGCGTAGAACGAGCCGATCACGGGGAAGCGCCGGGGCGAGGTTTCCACCGTGAGGTTGAGCTTGTCCACCGCGGAGCCGATCACCATGCGCGAGGTGATCAGGTTGGTTTCGGTGGTGGCCTCGGGGCTCGCACCCGCCAGCGTCTGGCTGAGCGCGCTCAACTGCGGCAAGTTCTGCACCTGCGCCTCAACCTGCACCATGGCGGTCGCCTGGTAGACCGGCGTCGCCACCAGCGAATAGGCGATCGCCAGCAGGATGAAGAAGCAGGTGATGCCGAGGATCTTCCACTTGTGATCCTTGACGGTACCGACCACTTCACTCAGGTCGATTTCGCCATCAGGCTGCATGGAGGGGTACTGGATAATAGTCATGGCGATGGTCTTCCCATGGCATGAGGCAGGCGCGGATTCATAGGTAGCCCACCCAACTGTCGACGGCACGCCGGATCATTTCGTAGGCGCGCACGGATACCGTGTGATGCTGTCGGTACGGATCGGGTATGTCCCGTCCGTCCACCCATTTATCGATCAAGAAAACCTTGCCTCGTGCCGCGGGAGCGAGCTCGACCATGGCATCGACATGGCTCTTTTCCATGCCGAGCACGAGGTCGGCCTGGAGGAGCATCGGTGGCGTGAGCTGATGGGCACGATGCGGCGAACCGTCTATGCCGCTTTCGCTGAGCAGACGCATGACGGTCGCGTCCATGGGGTCGCCGACGACTGCGCTCAGCCCAGCACTGTGCAACTGAATGCCGCGTCCGTTCACGCGCTGCCGAAACAAGTATTCGGCTGCCGGACTGCGACAGATATTGCCCATGCAGACGATCAATATCCGCTTAAACACGTATTGGCATACTCCCGGATTCAGGCCCACCGGCGTCAACATCGACGCCAGACGTTCATCAGCCCCCTGTCCGATCCGGAAGACACACCGAAGTGCGCTTCCGATTTCAGCTGCCAAAAACCAAGTAACACGGCCGTGATGAATGCACGCCTACGAAGCGCCAATACCCTGGTTCGACAACGCGCTCTCCCTCGCTTCGCGGATCGCCGGTCAACCGTGGCTCTTGCTGTCGACGTACTTGCAGTCACGGCTGCAAGACACTCAGTACTCAGCAATCATGGCACGCTGTTATTACTTCACAGTGAACCGTAGCGAAATGATTTGGGCGGCTGAATGCATCTTCACAGCCCTTCACGAAACCTCCATGCGAGATATCGCCGAGCACGCTCGGACACGCCCTATCATTCGCAAGAGCATGCGCTGTATATCCCGGTAAATAGGTGTCTCCACGACGCGTGGAAGCAGCGAAACATGAACGAGCGCGATGGCGCGCATCCTCGCTGCGGAAGCAGTCATCCTGGGGCTCGATGCTTGTTCTAGCCTCTCCCAGCTGGTGTTCGCTTCGTCCCGCTAAGTATTTCGCCAGCCAAGGCGCATACCCTTCGCACCGCGCGCGGTCGTTCCAGCACCCGCGACACCGACCCGCGCAGTGCTCTCTGCGAGAAGAGGCGAGACTTCCTTCAAGGTTCGCCGCGAGCACGCCGACCCACTGCGGAGCGTATGGATGAAGTGGATTCATTCGATAACGAGACTGAAACAATGCGTCATCACACTGGGCTTCGTGGCAGCAGCCACCTTATGCTCGTCGCTGCGCGCCGATGACCGATCGACCCCTGCAGCGGCCGCCATCCACCACGTGTTCCTTATCGTTCTCGAGAACGAGTCTTTCGACATCGCGTTCGGACCACAGACGAGCGCACCCTACCTCAGCCATGAACTCACCGCGCAGGGCGCGTTGCTCACGCAGTACTACGGCATCGGCCACAACAGCCTGGACAACTACATCGCGTTGATCAGCGGACAGGCGCCGAACCCCGCGACGCAAAAAGACTGCCTTAATTTCGTCAACTTCCACGCGAGCGCCAGGCAGCTCGACGCCAACGGCCAGCTCGCCGGCCAGGGTTGCGTCTATCCATCGTCGGTGAAGACGATCACCGACCAGATGCGCGATGCGGGCCTCAGCTGGAAGGGATACATGGAAGACATGGGCAACAACCCCAGGCGTGAATCGCCGCGCTGCGGACATGCCAGCATCGGCGCCGTCGACCAGACCTATCGCGAAACGCTGACCGACCGGTATGCGGACAAGCACAACCCGTTCGTCTATTTCCATTCGATCATCGACGACACGACGTACTGCAACCAGCACGTCGTCTCGCTGGGCGCGCTGCAAGGCGATCTGCAGCAGGCGAGCACCACGCCGAACTTCGTGTTCATCACGCCCGACCTCTGCCACGACGGGCACGATGCACCCTGTCTCAATGGCGAACAGGGCGGCCCCATATCGGCGGACGCGTTCCTGCGCAGCTGGGTACCGCGTATCACCGCGTCTCCGGCTTTCCAGCAGGATGGCGTGCTGATCATCACGTTCGACGAAGGGACGGACGCTGCGGCCTGCTGCGACGAGCAACCGCTGCACGGTGGACCACCACCGGGCCAGTACGGCCCGGGAGGCGGCCGCATCGGCGCGGTGGTGCTATCGCCGTTCGTCAAACCGGGCACGGTGTCCCACACGCCGTACAACCACTACGCGACCTTGCGCAGCATGGAAACGTGGTTCGGCCTGGGTTACCTGGGCTATGCGGGGCAACCCCAGGTGCATGCGTTCGGAGAGGACGTGTTCACGCGCTCGCCCTGACCGAAATTCGGCACACACACAGGACCGGCGAACTCAGGCGACCGCTTACGGCGATGCGTCGCAGCTCCCTTGTGTACCCCTTTCACGTCACTACTTCGTATCCTGTGGCAGGTTTCCTCGGTTGCCCGCATGCACCCAGCGCGCGGCGGACCACTCGATAGTCATCGTCAATAGATACCATCCCAACAATCAATTGGATCAATTGACAGGAAATCCCTATTCTTAGGCTTCTACCAACCACAACCAACGGAAAAACAACGATGTCGTTGATCAACACCGAAATCAAACCGTTCAAGGCACAGGCTTACAAGAATGGCCAGTTTGTCGAAGTGACCGATGCCAGCCTGAAGGGCAAGTGGTCCGTGGTGGTGTTCTACCCCGCCGATTTCACCTTCGTCTGCCCGACGGAGCTGGAAGACCTGGCCGACTACTACGACCAGTTCCAGAAGCTGGGCGTCGAAGTGTACTCGGTGTCGACCGACACGCACTTCACGCACAAGGCATGGCACGACACGTCGGACACGATCGACAAGATCAAGTACCCGATGATCGGCGATCCGACCGGCGCGATCACGCGCAACTTCGACGTGATGATCGAAGAAGAAGGCCTGGCGCTGCGTGGCACGTTCGTGATCAACCCGGAAGGCGAGATCAAGCTGTGCGAGATCCACGACAACGGCATCGGCCGCGACGCGTCCGAACTGCTGCGCAAGGTGCAGGCCGCGCAGTACGTCGCCTCCCATCCGGGTGAAGTGTGCCCGGCCAAGTGGACGCCGGGCGAGAAGACGCTCAAGCCGTCGCTCGACCTGGTCGGCAAGATCTAAGACACCGCTGTTCTGCCTGTGGCCCGCTGCATCGGGCCGCCTCGGACCCGGCGTCCTGCCGGGTCCGCTTTCCGAAGTTCAAGACGCGCGCATCGTCCGGCCAGACCGGGCGCTCGACGCGCTCACCCCGAAGAAACCGATGGAGTTCCCATGTTGGATGCCGATCTGAAGACCCAGTTGCAGGCTTACCTCGAAAAGGTCGTCCACCCGATCGAGCTCGTGGCCTCCCTCGACAACGGCGAGAAGTCGCAGGAACTGAAAGGCCTGCTCGAAGACATCGCCTCGCTTTCCAGCCAGGTATCGGCCCGTTTCGACGGCAACGATGCACGCAAGCCATCCTTCGCAATCAACCGCGTGGGCACGGACGTGAGCGTGCGCTTCGCCGGCATCCCGATGGGCCACGAATTCACCTCGCTCGTGCTCGCCCTGCTGCAGGTCGGCGGTCATCCGTCCAAGGCCACGCAGGAAGTGATCGAACAGGTCCGCCATCTCGAAGGCGAGTTCCGCTTCGAGACCTTCATGTCGCTCTCCTGCCACAGCTGCCCTGACACCGTGCAGGCGCTGAACCTGATGAGCGTGCTCAACCCCAACATCAAGCACGTCGCGATCGACGGCGCACTGTTCCAGAACGAAGTGGACGAGCGCCAGGTCATGTCCGTGCCGACCGTGTTCCTCAACGGCGAGCTGTTCGACACCGGCCGCATGTCGATCGAGCAGATCGCCGGCCGCCTGGACGCCAACGCCGGCGAGCGTGCTGCCGAGAAGCTGAAGAACAAGGCACCGTTCGACGTGCTGGTGGTAGGCGGTGGCCCCGCGGGCGCAGCGGCGGCGATCTACGCTGCACGCAAGGGCATCCGTACCGGCGTGGCCGCCGAGCGTTTCGGCGGACAGGTGCTGGACACCATGGCGATCGAGAACTTCATCTCGGTGACCTACACCGAAGGCCCCAAGCTGGCCGCTGCGCTGGAGCAGCACGTGCACGAGTACGACGTGGACGTGATGAACCTGCAGCGCGCGGAGAAATTAATCCCGGCGTCGACCGAAGGCGGACTGCACGAGATCGTGCTCGCCAACGGCGCATCGCTGAAGTCGAAGACGGTGATCCTTTCCACCGGTGCCCGCTGGCGAAACATGAACGTGCCGGGCGAACAGGAATACCGCAACAAGGGCGTGACCTACTGCCCGCACTGCGATGGCCCGCTGTTCAAGGGCAAGCGCGTGGCGGTGATCGGCGGCGGCAACTCCGGCGTCGAGGCGGCCATCGACCTGGCCGGCATCGTGGGCCACGTCACGCTGCTCGAATTCGGCGGCAAGCTGCGTGCGGACGAGGTACTGCAACGCAAGCTGCGCAGCCTGCCGAACGTGGACGTGATCGTCAGCGCGCAGACCACCGAGGTGCAGGGCGATGGCCAGAAGGTCACCGGGCTGGTCTATACCGACCGCAGCAGCGGCGAAAGCCGCCAGGTGGCGCTCGAAGGTATCTTCGTGCAGATCGGCCTGCTGCCCAACACCGAATGGCTGAAGGGCACGGTGCAGTTGTCGCCGCGCGGCGAGATCGAAGTCGATGCGCGTGGCGAGACCTCGGTCCCTGGCGTGTTCGCTGCAGGCGACGTGACCACGGTGCCGTACAAGCAGATCGTGATCGCGATGGGCGAAGGCTCCAAGGCCTCGCTGAGCGCCTTCGACTACCTGATCCGCCTGCCGGTGGACGAGACGACGAAGGAAAGCGTCGCCGCCTGATCCACTGTTTCACCGCCCGGTCCCGCGCAGCCGCTCCCCTCACGGCTCGCGGGGCCGGGCTTTTTTATGCCCGCGGAAAGCTCGCCAGCCCAGCCGCCGCGCGGCTTATAACCATCGGTTCTACCCAGATGGGAAATGATCATCTGCGTAACCCTTTCCATCGATCTAATCCCGGGTTTTCATAGGCGCAACCCACGACGCCGGAGCACTTTCGCCCGGCATGCATCGCGGCGCCGGTGTCCCCACGCCGGCATGGGGGTTTGATTTCTCCGAGCGCTGTCACTGGAGCGGGCATCGATTCCCGCGCGGGCATGGATTGCCGCCAGCAGCAGCCACTTCTCCGTTGCGACCAGAGAACCAGGACTTGAACAAGCAGATTGCGTTATCTCCGCGCACCCTCACGGTTGCGCTTGCCGCCCTCTTGACGCTGGGCACCTCGCCCGCCTTTGCGCAATCGACTACCGGCAGCATCTTCGGCCAGGTTCCCGCCGCCAACGGCGAGACCGTGCAGATCAAGAGCGCGACCGGCATCACGCGCACGGTCGCCGTGGATGATCGCGGCCGTTACGTCGCCTCCGAGCTTCCGCTGGGCACCTATACGGTGTCGTTGCTGCGCGATGGCAGCGTGGTCGACACGCGCAACGACATCAGCCTGCGCGTCGGCGCGGGCACGGAAGTGTCCTTCGAAACGGCGGCGGCGAAAGAGCTCGGTGCGGTGAGCGTATCGGCCAGCACCGCGCCGCAGATCGACGTGACCAGCGTCGACTCGCGCACCGTCATCACCGCGCAGGAACTCGCTCGCCTGCCACTGGGCCGTTCGGCGGAAGCCATTGCACTGCTCGCACCCGGCGTCACCGGCAACAGCGGCGGCTACACCGGCCCGACCGGGCAATCGCTGGTCAGCTTCGGCGGTTCCGCGGCCAGTGAGAACGCGTACTACATCAACGGCTTCAACACCACGGAAAGCCAGCGCGGCCTGGGCGGCCTCACCCTGCCCTATGGCGCCATCGAGCAGCAGGAAATCTATACCGGCGGCTACAGCGCTCAGTACGGTCGCTCCGACGGCGGCGTGATCAACATGGTGGGCAAGCGCGGCACCAACGAATGGCACTTCGGCGGCCAGGTGCTGTGGGAACCGGCATTCGCGCAGTCCGACGCGCGCAATACGTACTACACCAACGGCCTGCCCGCCTCGCCTGTCGCCGGCGGCCTGTACGACCCCAACAGCCGCAACCGCCAGTGGACCACCACGGTGGATGCCTATGTCGGCGGCCCGCTGATCAAGGACAAGCTGTTCCTGTTCGTCGCCGCCGAGGCTTCGCGCCAGGAAGGCGACACGGTGAACAACGTGTCCAGCGCCAAGCCCTACGTCGACTATCGCTACACCACGCCCAAGTGGTACGCCAAGCTCGACTGGAACATCACCGACAGCAACATCCTCGAGATCACCGGCGCGTCGAGCAAGCGCTCCACCTCGGGCTCGATCTACGATTACGATTACAACGCGCTGTCGCGCGGTGCATACGTCAACGCCAACGACAACACCAAGACCGGCGGCGATCTCTACACCGCCAAGTTCACCAGCTATCTCACCGACCGCCTGACCTTCTCGGCGCTGTACGGCAAGATGAAGACGGTGAACTACGACGTGCCGGGCAACTACGACGGCAGCCTCACCTACCTCACCGACATCCAGAACCAGAACCCGGCGTTCAATGGCGGCAACCCGATCAGCAACAGCCAGGTCACGCAGTCGCTGTTCAATCCCAACCGCCACAACAACAGCAACAACCTGCGCATCGATCTGTCCTACCAGCTCGGTTCGCACACCTTGTCGGCGGGTATCGACAACCAGAACGCGCGCGCCATCGACCAGGGCAGCCAGAATTCCGGCCCCGGCTACTACTGGCAGTACGCGTACACCACCACGCCGAACGTGGCGTTGATCCCCAGCCTCGGCGTGGGCGCACCGGCGAATTATCCCAACGGCGCATCGGGCTACTACGCCGTGCAGTACGTCAACAGCTCGATCGCCAGCGTGCGCTCGGCGCAGCGCGCGCAGTACATCGAGGACAAGTGGCAGGTGACCGATCGCTGGCTGCTCTCGCTGGGCCTGCGCAACGACCAGTTCACCGACTACAACGCCAACGGCGAAGCCTATATCCGCCAGCGCAGCACACAGTGGGCGCCGCGCCTGGGCTTCACCTGGGACGTGAACGGCGACTCCAGCTTCAAGGTCTACGGCAATGCCGGACGCTACTATCTCGGCCTGCCGCTCAACCCGGCGCTGAATGCCGCCGGCGCCTACGTCGCCACGCAGCAGTACTTCACCTATAGCGGCATCGCGGCGGATGGCACGCCCATCGGCCTGACGCCCTTCTCCAACCCGGTGTCGTCCAACAACACGTATGGCGTGCTGCCCGATCCGAAGACGGTAACGGCGCAGAACATCAAGCCGGAATACCAGGACGAATTCATCCTCGGCTTCGACAAGACGCTGGGCACGAACTGGACGTATGGGGCCAAGCTGACGCAACGCATCCTGCGCACGGCCATCGACGATTACTGCGACGTGCCGGCCATCGAGAACAAGGCCGCGCAGCTCGGTTACACGGTGAGCGCCACCAACAGCTGCTACCTCATCAACCCGGGGCGCGCCAACACCTTCACCGTGGTCGATGACGGTGGCGCCTATCGCAGCGTCTCGTTGAGCAATGCCGAGATGGGCTTCCCCGCACTCAAGCGCAAGTACTACGCGCTGGAGGCGTACCTCGAGCATCCGTTCGACGGCCGCTGGTACGGCAAGGTCGACTACGTGTTTTCGCGCAGCTACGGCAACACCGAAGGCCAGCTGCGTTCGGACATCCAGCAGACCGCGGCGTCGACCAGCATCGACTGGGATTTCCCCTCACTGATGTCCTACGCCAACGGCGCGCAGAGCAACGACCATGCGCACCAGATCAAGCTTTACGGCTACTACCAGATCACGCCGGAATGGCAGGTGTCGGGCAACCTCTCGATCGTCTCGGGCAACCCGCGCAACTGCCTGGGCTACTACGGTCCGGAACAGAGCGACCCGAACGGCTACGGCAGCTACTACCACTGGTGCGGCGGGCAGCCGTCGCCTCCGGGCACGCATCGCCTGCCGTGGAACAAGCAGCTGGATCTCGGCGCCACGTACCGTCCGGCGTTCGCCGAGGGCAAGCTCGGCTTCTCGCTCAACGTGTTCAACGTGTTCAACTCGCAGGCCATCCTCAACGCCTACCCGTACTACCAGATCTCGCCCGGCACGCCTGATCCACTGTACGGCTCGGCGGTGGTTCGCCAGCAGCCGCGCTACGTGCGACTGGCGGCGACGTACGACTACTGAGCATGCGTCTTGATGCGACGGTCCCTCGCCGTACGCATCGGGCGGGATGGTCTTGGGGCCATCCCGCCCACCTTCACCACCGGCACGAAACCTGAGTGAGGCACGCCACCATGTCGAACCTGCTCCGTCGCACCATCGCTCCCCTGACCGCGGCCCTGATGCTCGCATCGCTGCACGCTTCTGCCGCCGACAAGGCACCCACGACGATTGCCGATGCGCTCAGGCTGGCGGCCACGCAGCATCGACCCGTGCTGGTCGATTTCCAGGCGGTGTGGTGCTACTCGTGCTACTACATGGCGAGCCACGTGTTGAACGGCCCCGAATGGGAGGCTGCGCAGCGCAAGGCGATCGTGGTGGAGTCGGATGCCGATTCGCCGGAAGCGCAGACGTGGATGAAGAAACTCAAGACTTCGTTCCTGCCCACCTACGTGGTGCTGGACGAGCACGGCAACGAGCTGGGCCGCATCACCGCGGAACAACCGCGCGAGAAGTTCTATCCGCAGCTGGACAGGATCCTCGCCAGCGGCAACACGCTGGATGGCTTCAAGGACAAGGCCGTCAAGGGTTCGATCGATGCAGTGGCTGCCGTGCTCGATGCCTATCAGGCGCGCGGCGAAGGCGATGACGGTTTCGCCTGGTTCGGCAGCCTGCCCGCATCGCTGCAGCAGAACGCACGCAAGGATGCACGCGTGGCGCTCGCGCTGGACCAATTGACGCTCGCGCGCGCCAAGGCTTCCGGCAACCAGCCGGCCATCGCCGCCGGCGCGCAGAAAGTACTGGCGCAGGACATCGGCTGCCAGCGTCCCTACGTGCTGGACAACCTGCTGGAGGCGACCGAAAAACTCCCGGCGGCACAGCGCAAGACTGCACTTCAAGCGCAGCGCAAGCCGCTGGATCGCTATGTCGCCACGCAGGTGCTGGTGAACCAGCCCGCCTGCGCCGACCAGCGCAGCGCCGTGCTGGCAAACGCCGATCTCGACGAAGCGCTGGGCGACCGGGCGGCGGCAGCGGCCGTGCTCGATCGCGCCATTACGCTCACCCGCCAGCGGCTGGGCGATGACCTTGCCAGCGATCGCAACCTCGCAGACAACCTGCGCGTCTATCTGCTGCGAGCCAAGCGCGTGTCGGAACTCGACGCTTACCAGCGCAAGCTGATCGCCGCCTATCCCGACGACTACGTCTACGCGTATCGCTACGGCCGCAGCCTGGTGGATGCGGGCAAGCCGTCGGACGCCCTGCCGTACCTCGCGCAGGCGGCCGACAAGGCCTACGGCGCCAATCGCCTCGCCGTCGCGCAGCAGCGCGTGAAAGCGCTGAAGGCGCTGCACCGCGATGAAGAGGCCAGGAAGGTCGCCGCCGACGCGCTGGAAACCAATGGCCCCTGGTTTCCCAAGCAGGTGGCCGCATTGAAGGCCGAACTGCAGGCCTGATCGGTGCGCAAACCTGCACTCACGCGCCGCGTACCGGTCGGCGCGCCATCGGCCACATCGCCAGCAGCGCCACCACACTGAAAACGGCGCCCGCATAGAACGTCGTGGACGCACCATGCGTTTCCCACAGCCAACCGGCCACGACGCTCGCGCACACTATGGCCACGCCGCTCACGAGATTGAAGAAGCCGTAGGCCGTGCCGCGCAGGTCCGCCGGCGCGGTGTGGGCCACCAGGGCGGCAAGCAGGCCCTGCGTGATGCCCATATGCACGCCCCAGAGCGCGACGCCCAGCAAAACCGACGGCCAGCGCGCTCCGGTCGCGAGCACCAGATCCGAAGCCACGAGTACGGCCAGGCCAAGCGCCAGCAGATGAGCCCGGTTCATCTGATCGGACCAGCGGCCGAAGGGATACGCCGTGAGCGCATACACCACATTCATCGCCACCATCACGAGCGGCACCCAGGCGATGGGCATGCCGCCCTGCTGAGCGCGCAGCACCAGGAACGCTTCGCTGAAACGGGCCAGCGTGAACGTCGCCCCCACGCCGACCACCCACCAATAAGCGGCGCCAAGGCGTCCGAGGTTGGCGAGGCTCACGGGATTCGTGCGCTTTGACGCCGAAGCGACCGCGGGCTCGCGCACACCGAACGCAAACAACATCACCGACAGCACGCCGGGAACGACCGCCACCCAGAACACCGCGCGAAAGTCGTCCTTCCACCGGAGCATGAACAACACCGCCAGCAGTGGCCCCAGGAAGGCACCCACGGTGTCCAGCGATTGGCGCAGACCGAACGACGCACCACGCAGGTGTGCCGGTGCGATGTCCGCGACCAAGGCGTCGCGCGGCGCGGCGCGAATGCCCTTGCCGGTGCGGTCGAGCAGACGCGCGAACATCACCAGCCCGACGCTGGTGGCCAGGGCGAACAACGGCTTGCTCAACGCGCCCAACGCATAGCCGGAAATGCTGACCGCTTTGCGCTTGCCGAGGTAATCGCTGGGCGTGCCGGAGAACACGCGAACGATCAGGGCCGTGCCTTCGGCCAGGCCTTCGATGAAGCCGACGGCCAGCGTGCTCGCACCCAGCGTGGTCACCATGAACAGCGGCAACAGGCTGTGGATGAGCTCCGACGAGATGTCCATCAGCATACTCACGAAGCCGAGCACCCAGATGCCGGACGGGAGTTGCCGCAGCGCGTCCATCATGCCGATCTGTCGCCGGCCATCGGCGGGGTCGGTCTCTGAAGGATCGCTCATGGAGGGTTTCCAGGACGCTACGCGATCATCGTAACCGGTAGCCAGACCGACGAACCGCGAACGACCGACCGATCCTCGCGGGCATTGCGCCCTGCCGTATCGCAGAGGCCGACCGTCGAGAAACAAAAAAGCGAACTCCATCGCGCATCTCACGATGCGCGATGGATTCGCATCGCCGCTGCAGCGCTAACGCCGCAACTGCGAGAGCAATTGCTCCAGCTCGCCGCGCAGGCGCTCCAGCTCGCCCCGCGCTTCATCGCGGGCCCGCACCACCGAGTGATGCACCGCCATCGGCACCACATGCATCGCCAGGGTTTTCTGCCTGGCGCGGTAGCGCCGCGCGCGCTCGGCGGGTGTCAGTGCATTGGGTTTTCGTGGTCGGCCGCGGGCACGTCTGAACGTCAGCGGCAACGCAAGCGTGCCGGGATCAAGGGGGTCAACCATGGGCGCATCCTCCGTCAATTTCGGCCGGTATTTTGCGTTACGTCACATAAAATAGCAACAAATTTCGGCGAAAAATCAGAAGGTCAGGCCAAATTCCTCACCTCGACTGAAAGATCTTGGCGGGCCATTTCCGGGCCATTCGGGTGTTCACGCGCCAAGGAGACGCGGGCCACTACCGTGCGGCTCACCACGTGTCGAAGGTCGGCGTGGAACGCCGGAGCACTCCGCCCGTGCAGCCTGGAGGAAACAGGAAGATGGATTCGCTCTACGAGCTTTCGTCGCGTGCGATCCGGCGCCTCTATGACGCGCGACTGGATACGCCGCCCGTGCTGGATATCGACAGCTGCTTCCCGGCTGCGCGCCGCTTCGAGGCAGCGTGGACGCAGCTGCGCGAGGAAGCGCAGGACGTACTGCGCTCGGCCACCTCGATTCCCCGTTTCCACGAGATCATGCCGGCGCAGGCCGAGATCTCGGCGACCGACGGCCGGGACTGGCGCATGTTCCTGCTCAAGGTCTACGGCCAGGAGCTGCGCGCCAACCTGCTGCGCTGCCCGGTGCTGGGCGAGTTGCTGGCGGACACGCCCGAGGCGATCTCGGCGACGCTGTCGTTCCTGGCGCCGCACAAGCACATCCCCCAACACCGCGGCCCGTTTCGCGGCATCCTGCGCTACCAGCTCAACCTCGACGTGCCGCCCGATGGCGAAGGCAGGCCCGGCGCCGTGCTGTGGCTCGCCGGCCACGAGCATCGGTTTGGCGCCGGGCAGTCCCTGCTGTGGGACGACACCTATCCGCACGAAGTGTGGAACCACAGCGAGAGCACGCGCATCGCGCTGCTGCTCGACGTCTACCGGCCCGAAATGCCGCTGGATCTTCGCCTGCTGTCGCGCACGATCACCGCCGGCGTCGGCGTGGTGGCGCGGCTGCGCGGCTTTTCCTGAAGCGACGCGTCAAGGCGACGCGATGGAACCTTCCGGCGAAGGCTCCCGTGCCGACGCTTCCAGCTCGCCGCGCAGGCGCGGCAGCGATTGCGGGTAACGGTCCTGCACGAAGGCGATCAGGCCCTCCCGCACGCGGCAGCGCAGATCCCAATTGCGGCCGGAATCGGTGGAACTCACCAGCGCGCGCAACTGCACCGCGCGCTCATTGGCATCCGTCACCTGCAGGATCGACACGCGACCATCCCATTCCGGCGCCTCTTTGCACAAGCGCATCAATTCGTCGCGCAGCGGCTCCATCGGCACGCGGTAGTCCAGCCACAGGAACACGGTACCGATCAGCTGCGAACTCGAGCGCGTCCAGTTCTGGAACGGGTTCTCCATGAACCAGTTGAGCGGCACCACCAGGCGCCGGTCGTCCCAGATGCGCACCACGACGTAGGTGCCGGTGATTTCCTCGATACGGCCCCACTCCCCCTGGATGATCACCACGTCGTCGAGCCGGATCGGCTGCGTCAGCGCGATCTGCAGGCCAGCCACCAGATTGCTCAGCACGGGCTTGGCTGCCAGGCCGAGCGCCAGACCTGCCAGGCCGGCGGACGCGAGCAGGCTGGTGCCCAGTTGGCGCACGCCGGGAATGGTCAGCAGGATCGCGCTGGCGCCGAGCAGGATCACGACGACCTCGGCCGTGCGTCGAAGCACGCGCACCTGGGTCAGCATGCGGCGCGCGGAGAGGTTGTCGCTGACATCGATGGGATAGCGGCGGATGGCGACGAGCTCGAGCGTGCGCAGGCAACGCAGCACCAGCCACGTCACGCTGATCATCAGCGCAATGACCAGCACATGCTGGATCAAGGCGAACGATGGCAGGACATCCGTATCCGGCACCACGCGCAGGGCCGCCACCAGCATCAGCAGCGGAATCACCCATTCCATCGGCGCACTGATCCTGCCCAGAAGGTTGGCGACCACCGGCCGGCGTCGCGCGAGCCGCCCCAGGACGGCATAGGCAAACACGCGCAAGGCTAGCGATCCCAGCAGGGCAACGACCAGCGCCATGCCCAGCCGCGTCCACGGGTCGTCGTTCCACAGGTGGGCCAGGACGTTCACGAGACGCGTCCGGGTGGGCTCGGCGGCGATCCTGCCCTCGCCTGTCGAATCATCGCGCGCTGGGGTCAGTCTTCCGGCGCCTTGGCCGGAATGAAGGGCGATACCGGATCACTGGCCGGGAAGGTCTCTTCCAGGGCCTTGTCGTGGTTTTCGCTCTCATGGCGCTTGCGCTCTGCGCGCTGCCCCTGGCTTTCGCGCTCAGGGGCCTTGTGGTGCTTGTCGTGGGTGTGATCCACGTCTTTGCGATCGTGACTGGACATGGCGAAATCTCGGCGTGTCGCTGCTCTTGCTGTCGATCTTCAAACAGCAAGTGTTAGCGTCGTGCCTTGAAGACGTGACCAGGCGTCGACAACGTTCAAGTTGCCGTCAAACGCCGCGGACCGATCGCCATGACCGACCCGCGGCGCAGGCATAGACGATCAGGCGCGCCGGCTGGTCTCGAACAGGAACCACACGCGGCGCTCGGCCTCGTCGATCCAGTTCTCGAGCAGGCTGGCGGTGGCCACGTCGCCATACTCGTCGCACAGCTCGTGCGTCTTGCGCATGTGGCCGATCAGGCTGCCGTTGTCTTCGCGCAGTTCCGCGAGCATGTCGTCCGGCGTGACGAAATCCGCATCGTTGTCGAGCAGGCGCTTCATGCGCGAGGCGTGACCCAGCGAACGCAGGGTGGTACCGCCGATCTTGCGCACGCGTTCGGCGATCGGATCGACGGTCGCGTAGATCTCGTCCGACTGTTCGTCGAGCAGCAGGTGGTAATCACGGAAGTACGGGCCGGACATGTGCCAGTGGAAGTTCTTGGTCTTCAGGTACAGCGCCAGCACATCGGCCAGCAAGGCGTTGAGTTCGCCGGACAGGTCGCGCGTGGCCTTTTCGCCAAGCGCGGAAGGCGTGTTCAGGGCCGCCTTCTGGCGGGACTTGGCTTTGCTTGTGTCGCTCATGGGTGGCTCTCCGGGGTGATGGGAGGTGGAACGAACGTCGGAAATCATGTCGGCACGGCGGCTTCATCCGCGTCGCGATGGCGAAGATAGGCGGCCAGGGCGACGAGCGGCGGCGCCACGAAGCACCACATGCCCGCATAGGCATAGAGCAACGCGGCCGCCGCGCAGCCGGCGGCAAAGGCCAGCACGGCAAGGCTCATGCGTGACAGCCGCGCATCCACCGCAGCCTTCTGCTCGGCGGATACGCCATGGATGCGATCGCCGACGTCCAGCATGATCTGCGTGGTCGTGCCGGTCATCAGCGTCGAGGGTGGCATGCTGCCCAGGTGCACGCGATGCACGGCATTCTGGATCGCCATTGCCGTCACCATGGTCATGCCGAGCAATGTGGCGGACCAGCTGTCGCCCGGGCCGAACGGCCCGTAGCACAGGGCCAGCGTGGCCGCCACCACGAACAGGGCGAACTTCAGGAACAGCAGCGTGCGCACCACGGGCAAGCTCCGTTGCATCAGCCAGTAGCGCAACAGCCGCGCCAGCACGACGGCCACGCAGAACACCGGCAGCGCAAGCAGCTTGGCGATGATGCCGGACGTGCCCAGCACCAGGGCCGCGCCAACGGTGACGAAGTTGCCCGTCACGTGCGCCGTGAACAGGCCATGCAAGGCCATGAATCCCGCGGTGTCGACGTAGCCGGCGTTGACGCTCAATATCGTCGACAAAGGTGCCTGGTTCGCCATGTTGTCATGTACTCCGGTGACGCGTGTGAGCGGGCGACCCAAGGGGTCACCACAGGGTTTTGAGTTCGATGCCCAGGTAATCGCCGTCGTGTCCACCGGACAGACGGATCACGCGACCCGCGTCGTAATGCACAGCTTCCACTGCGCCGGTGAAGTTGGCGTTGAAGGCATAGTCCACGCGCAACTGGGCGTATGCGCCGGTCCAATGGCCGCCCTGCCCGGCGGTGCCGGGCAATGGGATATTGGGTTGCACGTAGACCGCATCCCTGGTGGATTCGCGCCACTGGAACCCCAATGCCCCCATCACTGTCAGCCGGGCGATCGGCTGAAGGGTGAGGCTGGGTTTCACATGGCGCAGGTTGGCATAGCCGGTGAAGCCGGCCAAGGTGAAGTAGTAGCCGTTGGGAAACAGTGGATTGAAGGTACCCAGCCTGCCATCACCGCGCCGGCCATCGCCCGAGGCCGCATCGAACTGCAGTCCGATGCGAGGGCGCCAGCCTGCGTTCCACGTATAGCCCACCCGCGCACCGCTGCCCCATGCATCGATGTCCTTGCCGCCCACGTGGCCGCGCTGGGCCATGCCTTCGACGTCCCAGTCCAGCCCGGCCGCCTTGCCGGCGAAACGTGCGTCGTAGACGTCGCGGCGTTCGTCGCCGGTGGCGTCCAGGTAACGCGCGCCGTCGCGGCTGTAGCGCGAGTAGTACGCCGACAACTCGTTGCCGCCGAGCACCAGGCGCTCCACGCGCAGGGTGTTGAAGCGGAAGCGGTGGCTGGACGTGTCGTCGAACGGATGGCGGTCGTCGTACTGCACGGGCTGGCTGACGAAGCCGATGAAACGCCACTGCCCCGTTTCCCAATCCGCCCAGATCGCATCGAAGGACTGCCGCACGTTGGGACCGTCGCGCAGCGACACGAAGCGCTGCAGGTCGAAAGCGAAATCCTGCCGCCCCACGCGCGCCTTGAAGGTGCCCGCATCAAAGCGACGTACATACGCGAGAAACGCCAGGCGAAGGTCCCAGGGATTGCGGTCGGCGCCACCGATCACCTGCTTGTTCACCGTCCGCGCATCCTCGACCTGCACGAACGCCTGCCAGTACGAAGCGAAGCGCAGGTCGGCATGCAGCTGCCATCGTTGCAACAGATAGGTGTTGTCGGGATTGCCGATGCCGAAGCTGGCGGCATCCGACATTTCCGTTCGCTCACGCAAATTCGCGCCCAGCGACAGATAGGTGTTCTTGTCCGCGTCGCTCAGCGGGATGTACTTGAGCGCATCACCCCACTGCGTGCGCAATGCAGGATCGGCCAGCGCCGACCAATCCTCCTGCCAGCGATTGCTGCTGAGCTTGGGACGCGCGGCGGGTGCCTGCACGGACGCTGCCGTGTCGTCGATCTCTTGCGCGTGCAACACGTCGGGCACGCATGTCGCCATGCCGAGCAAGACCACGCCGCCGCAGCGTATGCAGGCCACCCGTGCCGCACGCATCGAACGGCACCGATGAGCCACCCTGCCCGGCCTAGTGCGCCGCGCTGGCGTGGATTTCGGCAACATAGCCACCGGGGAATTCCACCATCGCCGATGCGCGCCCCTCGCTGGTGAACGGCTCGACCAGCACCTTGGCGCCATGCGCTTTCGCCTTCGCCAGCGTGTCGCCCAGATCGGCCACTTCATAACCCGTCAGCTCATGCCCGTACGGATACGGAAGATGGCCATCGGTCACCAGCACCGTCATCTTGCCGAAGGCGGATTCGACGCGAATGCGCCGATAGCTGCCCTCCGGCCGCCCGATCTCCACGCCCGGCGCCTGCTTCGTATCGGACACCGTCTTGCCATGCGAGAACGCGAGGAAGCTTTTCACGAACGCATCCGCGCGACCGGCCGATACGTACACGCGATTCTCGGGAACGGTCTGGAACGCCGCATAGTTCGGCGGCGTGGTGTGCCAGTACAACTGCATGTTCACGCCGCCCGGCCACTGGATCACCGCGTCGCGGCCGATCGGATCGGGAAAAATGTCGACGATGACATCCGCACCCGATGCACGCGCGGCCTTGACCGCAACGTCGAGATCCGTCACCAGGTAACCCGTGCGCTCAAGGCCAAACGGATGCGGCACCGGCGTGCGGAACCCGAACAGCGACACCGTGCCCACCGGCGTCTGCAGCAGCTGCGTGCTGGTGCTGCTTGGCGTCGGCGTCACCGTGGCGATGCCCTGCCTGGTGCTCTGCCCGCCGAACGTGCCGAGGAAACTGTCCACGAAACGATCCACGTCGGCGGGCGCGACATAGACATGGGTCGTGTCGTACTGCGAGCCCACGGCGACCATCGGCGTGGCCGCTTCCCTGGCGAACGGTGCCAATGGCGCGCCCAGGCTCAGGGCCAGGAGGAGAAGCTTGGAGAACGTGCGCATGGAAAGCTCCTTGCAGATCAGGAATGGACGGAAGCGAAAGGCGGTGTCGCGCGCCCGTGCAGGTCATGCCACGCCACCAGCACGAAGCCGCCTACCAGGCCGAGGTGCTCGAAGAAGGCATTGGTCATGCCGAAGCGTGCCGACGCGGGCGCGTCCCAGAAACGGTTGGCCACGAAGGTCGCCGCCAGCGTGAACACGGCAAGCGCCATGGCGCCAAGCCAGCGCCCGCGATTGCACAGGATCGCCAGCGATGCGCCCAGCTCCAGCACGATCACGGCCAGCGTCACCGGCACCGCCGGCGCCATGCCGAAGTGCGCGGTCTCGGCAACCGCACCATTGAAGTCCATGACCTTCTGGATGCCGCCCTGCAGATAGGCGGCGCACAGCCCCAGCAGGGCCAGCCAATGCACCACGGGCGTGGCGAACCAGGTCGTGCGCGTCAGCGAAGAAGCGTTCACGGCAGGCTCCTATACCGCCCAGCACGCGCAGCCCAGCGCGCCCCAAAACGACTTGAGATCCGAAGCCGGCACCTGGCTCGCCCATGCGTGGGCATGGTCGTGGCCATGCACGCCACAGGCATGGTCGCACCCGCAGGCCACGCGTGGCGCCGCCTGCTGCTCGCGACGCGCCTGTGCCCATGCGCTGTAACCGCCATAGACGCGCACCGGCGACCACTCGGGCATCGCTGGCGGCACGCTCACGTCTTCGAGCGATGCGAAGCCACCCGCGCCATACACCACGCGCCCGCCCACGATGGTGAGCAGCGACGTGGTATCGGCGATGCCGTCCTCGGGACAGGCGAAGAAATCGCGGTCGGGCACGATGAGGTCGGCGAGCTGGCCCAGCTTGATCTGGCCCTTCTTGCCTTCTTCGTTGGAGAACCAGGTGACGTGCTCGGTCCACATGCGCAGTGCGGTCTCGCGATCCAGGCAGTTGCGGCGCGGAGTGATGGCGAGCCCGCCGACGGTCCTGCCGGTGATCAGCCACGATAGCGACACCCACGGGTTGTACGACGCCACGCGCGTGGCGTCGGTCCCGGCCGAGGTCTTCACCCCTTTCTCGAGGATGCGCGCCACCGGCGGCGTGGCCTGCGCGGCGGCAGCGCCGTAGCGTTCCACGAAGTATTCGCCCTGGTAGGCCATGCGATGCTGCACGGCCACGCCGCCGCCCAGCGCGGCGATGCGATCGATCGAGCGCTCCGAAATGGTCTCGGCGTGGTCGAAGAACCAGTGCAAGCCTTCCAATGGAATGTCGCGGTTGACCTTCTCGAACACGTCCAGCGCGCGGCTGATGGTTTCGTCGTAGGTGGCATGCATGCGCCACGGCCAGCGGTTCTCGGCGAGGATGCGCACCACTTCCTCCAGGTCGCCTTCCATCTGCGGCGGCATGTCGGGACGCGGCTGGCGGAAATCCTCGAAGTCCGCCGCGGAGAACACCAGCATCTCGCCGGCGCCGTTGTGACGGAAGTAATCGTCGCCCTGCTTGTACTTGGACGTGCGCGTCCAGTTCAGGAAATCGTCCTTTTCCTGCTTGGGCTTCTGCGTGAACAGGTTGTACGCCAGACGGATGGTGAGCTGGTTCTCCGTCGCGAGCTTTTCGATCACGGCGTAGTCTTCCGGATAGTTCTGGAAGCCGCCACCGGCGTCGATCGCCCCGGTGACACCGAGCCGGTTCAACTCGCGCATGAAATGGCGCGTGGAGTTGAGCTGGTAATCGAATGGCAGCTTCGGCCCTTTCGCCAGCGTCGCGTAGAGAATGGCCGCGCTGGGCTTGGCCAGCAGCAGACCGGTGGGATTGCCTGCACCGTCGCGCGTGATCTCGCCGCCCGGCGGCTCGGGCGTTTCCTTGGTGTAGCCCACGGCACGCAGCGCGGCGCCGTTGAGGATGGCGCGGTCGTACAGGTGCAGCAGGAACACCGGCGTATCCGGCGCCACCGCGTTGAGTTCCTCGATGGTGGGCAGGCGCTTTTCCGCGAACTGGTGCTCGGTGAAACCGCCGACCACGCGCACCCATTGCGGCGCCGGCGTCATCGCCACCTGCGCCTTCAACATCGCCATGGCATCGGCGAGCGAACGCACGCCGTCCCAGCGCAGCTCCAGGTTGAAGTTGAGGCCGCCGCGGATGATGTGCAGGTGGTTGTCGATCAGGCCGGGCAACACGCGGCGACCTTGCAGGTCGATCACGCGCGTCGATCCGTCCGCCAGCGCCAGCACGTCGGCCGAGGTTCCCACGGCGCTGAAGCGGCCACCGCTGATGGCGACGGCCTGCGCTTCGGGCTGCGATCGATCCAGCGTAGTGAAGCGACCACCGTGCAGGATCAGCTCGGGGGCCATCGCCGGCGCATTCATGAGCGTTGCCCCGAATCCGTCTTGGCGACAGGCGTCGCGCGGGGCAACTCGCCGAATACATGAGGCTTTACGTGCGTGCGCACCCAGCTGGTCGTCACCGCCTCGCGCTGCCACAGGTGTTTCACCAACGGCGGCAACTGCTCGCCGATCAGGATGCCGAGCAGGCCGATCAGGGCGATCACCGGCGGCGCCGGCGAACGCACGTTCAGCAGGCTGTAGATGATGCCGACCAGCAGGCCGGCCCCGAGCGAAAACAGATAAGGCTTCATCGATGTATTCCCGCAACGCGGGGCCGGCAGGCGCACCGCCGGCCCATGCTTCAACCTTCGTGTGCGCCGAACATGCTCTTGGCGTAGATGATGCCAAGGCCATACGAGCCGGCGAATCGCTTGGCGACGCCCGTGGTGCTGTCGTAGCTGTCGATGCGCGCCCAATCGCGCTGCATCTCCAACAGGTACTGCACCGAGGTCATCGGACGCACGCCCGCCTGGATCATGCGCTCCATCGCGCGGTCATGGGCCTCGGCGGAGACATCGCCGCAGGCATCGGCAATCACATACACCTCGAAGCCCTGGTCAAGCGCGGACAACGCGGGGCCGACGATGCACACCGACGTCCACAGGCCGGCGAGCACGATGCGATCCTTGCCGATGTCGTTCACGCGCTTGATCACCGCCGCGTCTTCCCAGGTATTCATGGAGGTGCGATCGAGCAGCGCCTGCCCCGGGAAGGGATCGGTGACCTCGCTGAACATCGGGCCGGAGAAGCTCTTCTCCGCCACGGTGGTGAGGATGGTCGGCACCTTGAAGCTGGCCGCCGCATGGGCGACCAGCGCGGCGTTGTTGCGCAGCGTGATGGCATCGATCGAATGCGTCGCGAAAGACATCTGCGACTGGAAGTCGATCAGGATCAATGCGTGATCCGTTGGCGTAAGCAGCTGTTTGCCCGGCGTCGGGCTGGCTTGGATGGCCATGAGATATACCCCCTCTTGAGCGGCGCCGGCCCCGCGAGGCCGGCGCCACGGAACGAACGATCAGGAACGGATGAAATCGAGCAGGTCCTTGTTGACCTGTTCCTGGTGGGTCGCGGTCAGGCCGTGCGGTGCGCCCGGATACACCTTCAGCGTGGCGTGCTTGATGATCTTGGCGGAGAGGCGACCGGAGTCGTCGATCGGCACGATCTGGTCGTCGTCGCCATGGATCACCAGCGCGGGCACTTCGATCTTCTTCAGGTCCGGCGTGTAGTCGACCTCGGAGAACTGTTTGATGCAGTCGTACTGGCCCTTGAGGCTGCCCAGCATGCCCTGCAGCCAGAACGAGTCGCGCATGCCCTGCGTGGCCTTGGTATCAGGGCGGTTTGCGCCGAAGAACGGGCCCGACAGGTCCTTGAAGAACTGCGAGCGGTCGGCCAGCGTCTTGGCGCGGATGTCCTCGAACACCTCGATCGGCAGGCCGCCCGGATTGTTCGTCCCCTTCACCATGACCGGCGGCACGGCGCCGATCAGCACGATCTTGGCCACGCGCGAGTTGCCATGGCGACCGATGTAGTGCGCCACCTCACCGCCGCCGGTGGAGTGGCCCACGAGCACGATGTTCTTCAGGTCCAGCTTTTCGATGAGCGCGGCAAGGTCGTCCGCGTAGGTATCCATGTCGTTGCCGTTCCACGGCTGGCCCGAACGACCATGGCCACGACGGTCGTGCGCGATGGTGCGGTAGCCGTGCGAGCTGAGGAACAGCATCTGCGCGTCCCAGGCATCCGCGGTGAGCGGCCAGCCGTGGGAAAACACGACAGGCTGACCCTGTCCCCAGTCCTTGTAATAGATCTGCGTGCCGTCCTTCGTGGTGATCGTGCTCATAGTGGGATGTCCATGCGGAGGTTGAGAAGGCGCCATGGCGCCGAGGGAGGACGTAGGCATCGCCAGTCCGCCGACCGGCAAGGCCAACGCGGCGGAAACCGTTGCCAGTTGGCCGAGGAACTGGCGACGTGCCAGGTCGGTGTCCGGGCTGCGATCGTCGATCGACATCGGGATGCTCCGCAGAGCCCTGCCATGCGCGGCCTCTGCGCAGCGTCCCGGTGAGGACCGCGACGATGCGGGGCTGCAGGTCAGGACGAGGTGAACAACACGCCGGCGTGCTGGCGTGAACGTGGGAATCATTCTGTCGCCATGACGGCAAGACCACATGCCCCAACGCGGGGAATCTTGGCTACCCGATCAGGTAAACACGCGAGGCATCGTGCGCACGCCGCGCCGGTGTTGCATCGCCGTTACAGCAGCTCAGCTGTCGAAGAAACCGCGATTGCGCGCCAGCGTCACCGCATGCGTGCGGTCCAGCGCGCCGAGCTTGGTCATGATGTTCTTCAGGCGCGCCTTCACCGTGTCCTCGGATACGCAGAGGATGTCGGCGATCCGCTTGTTGGTGTTGCCGGTGGCGACCAGGCGCAGCACGCTCAGCTCCCTGTCGCTGAGCATTTCCGACCAGGCATGCGAGGCGATGTCGCCCGCCACCTCCGATGCCACCACGCGCCGGCCGTTCATGACCGAGCGGATCGCGGCGAGGATCTCCTCGCGCGTGGCGGTTTTCAGCATGTAGGCATTGGCGCCCTGCGTCAGCGCACGCTTCACCCGCGCGTCGCCCGGATACGAGGTGAGCACGATGATGCGCGCCTGCGGAAACTCCGCGCTGATCGCGTGGATGGCCTGCAGGCCGTCCACGCCCGGCATCTGCAGGTCGATCAGGGCGACGTCAGGCAGCAGTTCGCGGAAGCGGACGATGGCCTCCGCGCCGTCCGCGGCCTGGCCTATCACTTCCATGTCGGGACTGCTTTCCAGGGCTACGGCGATGCCATCGCGCATGATGGGATGGTCATCGGCGATCAGCACCCGGATGCGGTCTTCGCCGCCTGTCACCATCGCTCCTCCTGGCTCGGCCATCCTTTGTCCGCGCCGCGCGGACCCTTCGACAGCGCTGCCACTATCTTGGTACGCACCGCAAGGATCAATGCCCATTCGGGTGAATCTGCCCTCGCCGCATGCACACGCGGTCGTTATGATTCCTGTCCATTCGGGTGACGTGGCAGAGAAGCATGACGATGGTTGGCCGGCGACACGCGCTGCTTCGATCCGGAGGCGCGCCCGCGCGGCATGGCGTGCGCACATGGGGCGCGCTGCTGTTCCTGCTGTGCTGCCTGGCCACCACGGCGAGCGCCCTGGCTTCCGGCAACGCCATCGAGTTCCGCCGCAAGCAATGGACCATCGACTCGGGCGCACCGGCCGACATCTGGGCGCTGGCGCAGGGCCGCAGCGGCTACTTGTGGCTGGGCACCGGCAATGGCCTGTACCGCTTCGACGGCGTGCGTTTCGAGCGCTTCGAGCCGTTGCCGGGCGAGGCGTTTCGCTCCAACGACATCACCGCGCTGAAGATGACGCCGGACGATGCGCTGTGGATCGGCTTCTATTACGGCGGCGCAAGCATCGAACGCGATGGCCACCTGATCCATTACGCGCCCGGCGCTTCGTTTCCTTCAGGCATGGTGTACGCCTTCGAACGGACCCGCGACGGCGCGGTGTGGGCGGCGACGGATGGCGGACTGGCCCGTTTCGACGGCCGCGAATGGCGCATCGTGGGCCAGGACTGGCACTACCCGGCCAAGCGGGCAGACTGGGTGATCGCCGCGCGCGACGGCACCTTGTGGGTGACCACCGGCGAACGTCTCGTGTTCCTGCGGCCCGGAGCGACGCGCTTCGAGGAAACCGACCAGTCGGTGTATCACGGCAGCGTGCTCGCGCAGGCGCCCGACGGTACCTTGTGGTTGTCGGACCACGACCACGGCACCCGCGCCCTGCCCGGCCTGGATGCCGACCATCCGCGCATCGGCGTGCGCGCACCCGAAGCCGACGATTACGGCTGGAGCCACCGCCTGCTGTTCGACCAGTACGGCAGCCTCTGGGGCACCGGCGTGGACAACGGCGGCATCTACCGCGTCGCCGGCTACACGCGTCTTGCGAACGGCGAGTCGCTGCGTCCCGCCGACATCGCCGAGCGGTTCGACCGCCGTAGCGGCCTGGTCACCAATCGCACGGTTCCCTTGCTGCAGGACGCGGAAGGCACCGTGTGGGCCGGCACCAACATGGGCCTGGTGAGCTTCCATCGCAACAATGTCAAGGTACCGACGGACGTGCCGCTGGGCAATGCATCCAACTACGCGATGGCCGTGGATGGCCATGGCACGCCGTGGATCGTCAACAACGGCACGCTGTGGCGCATCGACACCCAAGGCGCGACCAGGGTGCGTGGCGACCTGCACGACATCAACAGCGCACTGTTCGATCACGAAGATCATCTGTGGATGATCGGCCGCCACGATCTGTACCGCCTGAACGGCGGAACGCTCGACAGTATTCCGCTGCCCGCTGATGTCGGGACCGTGAGCGCCTTTGCCATCGACCACGATGGCACGCCCTGGGTGTCGCTCGTCGGACGTGGCCTCTATCGCGTCGAAAGCGGCCGCTTCGTATCCATATCGCCCAGCCCCGCGCTTGCCTCGCTGACGCCCACGGCGCTGGCCGTCGACGACGCCGGCCACCTGTGGCTCGGCTATCCGGACAACGTGCTGGCGGACTTCGACGGCAAACAGGCTCGCGTGTACCGGTCCGAAGACGGCCTGCACGTCGGCCACATCACGGTGATCAAGCCGCTGGACGGCGAAATGCTGATCGGTGGCGAACTGGGACTGGCCCGCCTGCGCGATGGCCGTGCGCAATCCATCGTCATCGCCGACAACGATGTCTTCAGTGGCATCAGCGGCATCGCCAAGGATCCGGGCGGCGACCTCTGGCTCAACGCCGGCAAGGGCGTGGTGCGCCTGACCGCCAAGGAGGCGGAGATGGCGTTCAGCCATCCAGGTTATCGCCCTGCCTATCGCCTGTTCGATTACGACGACGGCCTGCCCGGCATCGCGCTGCAGGCGGCCATCGCACCCACCGCCTTCAGCGATGCAAACCACAACCTGTGGTTCCTCACCAACCAGGGGCCGGCGTGGATCCAGCCGGGCGAGATCCATAGCAACACACTGCCTCCGCCGGTGGATGTCCTCGGCCTCACGGCCGACGGCACGCGCCATGCACCGACGCCGGGGCTGCGGCTGCCCAAGGGCACCGATAACGTGCAGATCCAGTACACCGCGGCCAGCCTGGCCATCCCCGGCCGGGTGCGCTTCCGCTACAAGCTGGATGGCGTGGACGCGGCATGGCAGGACGCGGGAAGCCGGCGCGAGGCGTTCTACGCGAATCTCGCCCCGGGCAGCTACCGCTTCCATGTCATCGCGGCTAACGACGACGGCGTATGGAACAGCGAGGGCGCGGAGTTCGCCTTCACCATCGCGCCGTGGTTCTACCAGACGGGATGGTTCGCCGCGGCGTGCGCTCTCGTGGCGCTCGCGGCGGTGATCGCGTTTTTCGCCTGGCGCACGCGACTTGCCGCCGAACGCATCCATCTTCAGCTGAGTGAGCGCATGGACGAGCGCGAGCGCATCGCGCGCGACATCCATGACACCCTGCTGCAGGGCATCCAGGGCCTGCTGCTGCGGCTGCAGGCGCTGGTCTCGGGCATGCATGCGGACGACCGCCACGCAGTGGCCTTGAAAGACGCGATCGCGCAGGCGCGAGAGATGGTGATCGAAGGACGCGGCAAGATCGTCTCGCTGCGTGGCGACAGCGAGGAATACACCGAGCTGGTGCAATCGCTGCTGGCGGTGGGTGAAAACCTCGCCTCGCTCTACCACACGGGCTTCCACATCCGGTCCGAAGGCAAGGCGCGCCCCATCCTCGCCAGCGCGTTCGATGAAATCCTCGACATCGTGCGCGAGGGCATCCGCAATGCGTTCCTGCACGCGCAGGCGACGCGCATCGACGTGCTGGTCGTGTACGAGCAACGCCAGCTGCGCATCGTCGTCACCGACGACGGCAGCGGCATCGATGAACAAGCCCTGCGTGACGCGGCCCAGCGCGGGCACTGGGGCGTCACGGGCATGTACGAACGCGCGGGCAAACTGGGCGCGAAGCTCGTGCTCGGCCCTCGCGCCCCGCATGGCACCGAGCTCACGCTGCGCGTGCCATGCCGCGTGGCGTTCCGGGACGAACCGCCCCGGTTCACGCCACCCGGCCGCCGCGCCGTCTCCTGACCAGCGTTACTTCGCTTCCTTCTCCATCAGCTTGTCGACCAGGCTGGCGGGCACTTCCTCGTAGTGGTCGAACTCCATGGTGAACGTGCCACGGCCGCGCGTGGCCGAGCGCAGGAAGTTGATGTAACCGAACATCTCGGCCAGCGGCACGAAGCCCTGCACGAAGGCCTGCGTGCCGCGCTGTCCCTGGTCGCTCACGGTGCCGCGCCGGCGGTTGATGTCGCCGATCACGTCGCCGAGATAATCCGGTTCGGTGACCACCTCCAGCCGCATCACCGGTTCCAGCAGCTTGGGCTTGCTGAGCCTCTGCGCCTCGCGGAAACATTGCTTGGTGGCGATCTCGAAGGCCAGCGCGGACGAATCCACGTCGTGGAACTTGCCGTCGATCAGGCGCGCCTTGAAATCCACCACCTCGTAGCCGGCCACCTGGCCTTCGCGCGCCTCCACCGTCACCGCGTGCTCCACCGCGGGGATGTATTCGCGCGGAATGCGTCCGCCGACGACCTCGTCGGAGAACACGATGCCGCCGCCGGTATCCAGCGGTTCGAACACCATGGTGACTTCGGCGAACTGGCCGGAGCCGCCCGACTGCTTCTTGTGCGTGTAGGTGTGCTGCACCGCCTTGCCGAACGCCTCGCGGAAGCTCACCTTGGGCTTGCCCATGTTCGCGTCCACGCCCAGTTCGGTGCGCATGCGGTCGATGGTGACTTCCAGGTGCAGTTCGCCCATGCCCTTGAGCACGGTTTCGCCGGTTTCCTTGTCCACTTCCAGCCGCAGCGACGGATCGGCCTTCACCATCTTGTAGAGCGCGGCGGAAAGCTTGTCGACGTCGTTGCGCTGCTTGGGTTCCACCGACACGCTGATCACCGGGTCGGGAAAACGCATGCGTTCGAGCAGGGCCGGATGCGCCGGATCGCACAGCGAATCACCGGTTTCGGTCTCCTTCAACGAAACGAAGGCGCAGATGTCACCGGCGCGCGCCTCGTCGATCTCGCGCGTCGCGCTGGCCTGCACCTCGACGATGCGGCCGATGCGTTCCTTCCTGCCACGCGTGACGTTGAGCAGGCTGTCGCCCTTCTTGATCACACCCGAATAGATGCGACAGAAGGTAAGCGTGCCGAACGGATCGTTGATCACCTTGAAGGCCAGCACGCGGGCCGGCGCATCGTCGACGACGCCCTGCTCGCCCACCACATGGCCGTTTTCGTCCACCAGCGCGATGCCGCCGTTCTCACCCGGGTAAGGCAAATAATCGACCACGGCGTCCAGCAGCTGCTGCACGCCCTTGTTGCGATAGGACGAACCGCAGAACACCGGCACGAGCTTGCCCGACACGCAGCCCTTGCGGATGCATGCCTTCAGCGTCTCCATGTCGAATTCACCGGTTTCGATCAGCTTTTCGAACGCGGCGTCGTCCATCGACAACGCGCGCTCCAGCGTTTCCTCGCGCAGCTTCGGCAGATCGGCGATCCACGCCTGGTCGGCGGCCGCGGAGAACTTGACCCGGCCGGGAATCTCGGCGAGCGGCACGGTTTCCCACGGGCTGTCCTTGTCGTCGCCCTGCCACAGGTAACCCACGCCGGCCACGAGATCGACCATGCCGATGAATTCGTCGTGCGAGCCCAGCGGTACCTGGCACAGCAGCACGTTGGCGCCCAGGCGTTCGCGGATGCCCTGCACGCAATGGCCGAAGTTGGCGCCGATGCGGTCCATCTTGTTGACGTAGCACAGGCGCGGCACGTTGTACTGGTCGGCCAGGCGCCAGTTGGTCTCGGTCTGCGGCTCCACGCCCGCCACGCCGTCGAACACCACCACGGCGCCGTCGAGCACGCGCAGGCTGCGGTTCACCTCGATGGTGAAATCCACGTGACCGGGCGTATCGATCAGGTTGATCTGATAGCCCTTCCACTCCGTGGACACCGCCGCTGACTGGATGGTGATGCCGCGCTTGCGCTCCTGTTCCAGGTAGTCGGTGGTGGTCGAGCCCTTGCCTTCCTTGGTGTCGTGGACGTCGATGATCTGGTGCTTTTTGCCCGTGTAATAGAGGATGCGCTCGGTCGTGGTGGTCTTGCCGGCATCGATGTGGGCGATGATGCCGATGTTGCGATAGAGCCGAAGCGCTTTGTGCCGAGCCATAAGATCCTGTCCGAAAAAATCAAACCACCGTGCGGACCACGACCTGATCGGCCGTCGTCGCCCGGAACCTTCGCCACACATAAGGTCGTTCAGCCGCGCATCAATGCCGCGTGAAGGCCAAGCCGGGCCCTGCCGGGCGACCGATAGCACTTGACGCGGCCGCCGGACGCGTCGCCTGATGCGCGGAACCGCCCCCAACCCCTGCTCCACCCGGCGACCGTCAAGCCCCAGACGGGTCGTCACGTCATGACGATTCGTCATGAGCTTTGAACCATTCGTCATTGGACATGTTTGGACGTCTATACCGCTATTGACGATGTTGTCACATGGCGGGTAGCCTGCAATTGTTGCGACGCATCAATCACGTGGGAAACCCAAAAACATGCATAAATACCGCCCCCTCCCCGCAAGCACCCCGACCCTCGCCGCCCTCGCCCTGCTGACCTCGATGACCAGCCTGCACGCGCAGGACGCGAATCCGCCCACGCCCGACAACGCCAAGAAACTCGGCACCGTGATCGTCACCGGCACGCGCGCCGACAACCGCACCGAAAGCAGCTCGCTCACCCCGATCGACGTCGTTTCCGCCGAAACGCTCAAGCAGACCGGCACCACCGAACTGACCACGGCGCTGGCCCGCATCATCCCTTCGCTGACCTTCCCGCGCCCGTCGGCGGCCGACACCGCCGATTCGCAGCGCCCGGCCCAGCTGCGCGGCCTCTCGCCGGACCAGGTGCTGGTGCTGGTGGACGGCAAGCGCTGGCACCCGGGCGCCATCCTGCTCACCAATGGCGTGCTGGGACGCGGCTCGCAGGCGGTGGACCTCAACACCATCCCGATGGGCGCCATCGACCATATCGAAGTGCTGCGTGACGGCGCCTCCGCCCAATACGGCTCCGACGCCATCGCCGGCGTGATCAACATCGTGCTGAAGAAAGGCGCGCAAGGTGGCGACGTGGAAGTCACCGGCGGCCAGTATTCGGCGGGCGATGGCCGCCAGTGGCAGGGCTCGGCCAACTTCGGCATACCGCTCAACAACGACAAGGGCTGGGTCCGCTTCACCCTGCAGGACGGCAACCAGGATTACACCAACCGCGCCGAACCCAACCGCACGCGTGCGTGGGAAGGCACTACGCAGCGCTACGGCGACCCGGCGGTGAAGGACCACAACCTGTTCCTCAATGCGCAGTATGACCTCACGCCCGGCGTGCAGCTGTATGCGTTCGGCCACTACAGCAATCGCGACACGACCTCACCCGCGTTCTTCCGCAACCTGGCCAACAGCAATTCGGTGCCCTCGCTCTACCCGAATGGGTACCTGCCGCTGGAGCATGCCGATTCGACCGACCAGTCGCTGGTGTTCGGCATTCGCGGCAAGACGGCCGGCGGCTGGCGCTGGGACGTGAGCGGCAACTACGGCGGCAACCGCGTCTCCTACGCCACGGAGAACAGCGTCAATCGCGCCTTCCTGCACGACTTCGGCTACAGCCCCACCGAGTTCCACGACGGCATCCTGCGCGCGACGCAGCAGTCGTTCGACGTGGACATCGCCAAGGAACTGTCCACCAGCTGGCTGCCCAATCCGGTGACCCTGGCGTTCGGCGCCGAATACCTGCGCCAGACCTACAAGATCGAGGCGGGCGACCCGGCCTCCTGGTACACCGGCACGTCCGGCGTTTCCGGCGGAGCGCAAGGCTTCGGCGGTTACCAGCCCACGGATGCGGGCTCATACAGCCGCCACGACGTGGCCGAATACGTGAGCGTGGAAACCAACCTCACCGACCGCTTCGGCACCTCGCTCGCCCTGCGCCACGAGGACTACACCGACTTCGGCAACACCACCTCCGGTGCTTTGGCAGGACGCTTCGACTTCACCGACCGCTTCGCCATCCGCGGCAGCGCCACCACCGGTTTCCGCGCGCCGTCGCTGGCCCAGCAGCATTATTCGTATACCTCGTCGCTGTATTACGGTGCGGGCAATTCGCTGCAGCTGCCACCGGGCATCTACAACACCGGCCTGGTGCCGGTGAACAGCCAGGTCGGCCAGTTGCTGGGCGCCGAATCGCTGGAACCGGAGAAGTCGCGCAACTTCACGCTGGGCCTGGTGTGGAATCCGCTCGATGCGCTGAACCTGAGCCTGGACATCTACCAGATCAAGGTCAACAACCGCATCACGCTGAGCAGCAACCTCGCCACCACCTCGCCGACCGTGCGGGCCTATCTTGCCGCCAACGGCGTCACCAACACCAACTACAGCGGCATCGCCTACTTCACCAATGCGGTGGATACACGCACGCGCGGCGCGGACCTGGTGGCCAGCTATCTCAGCGACTTCGGCAACAACGGCACGCTGCAGAGCACGCTCAGCTACAACTACAACAAGAACAAGGTCACCGACATCAAGGCCAACCCCGCGATCCTCGACCAGTTGGGCGTGAACCTCAAGCGCATCGACCGCCGCGACCAGTACGGCCTGCTGGCCGATACCACGCCTCGCAGCAAGCTGATCCTCAACGAGGTGTACGGCGTGGGCCACTGGGGCTTCAACGGCACGCTCACCCGTTACGGCAGCTTCGTGTCGTACAACTCGACCACGGCCTCGCTGGACCAGACTTTCGGCGCCAAGTGGATCCTCGACCTCGCGGTGAACTACAACCTGGATCGCTGGACCTTCACCCTGGGCGGCGACAACGTGCTCAACACCTACCCCGACAAGGTGATCCACGCCAACGACAACAACGGCACCTTGCCCTACTCGGTGTTCTCGCCGTTCGGCTTCAACGGTGCCTACGTCTACGGCAAGGTCGCCTATCGCTGGTGACCGGGACGGCGCGCATCCGCCGGGTGCGCGCCGCCTTGCATGGCATCGTCGACCTTCACCGGGTTGAAACGGTGGCTATGCCATAGCTAACCGACACCTTTCGTTCCGGAGACACCCATGCCCGCCGAACACGCTCACCTGAGCCCGGAGTTCATCGCCAAGCAGCGCCAGCGGCTGGAGGCCTTGCGGCAGCAGGTGCTGGGCGGCGAACTCTCCTCCAATGCGAACCGCCGTTCCTTCGAGGAAGAGCATGGCGACGAGGCGATGGAGTTCGAAGACGAGGCCCAGGATTCCGCCATTGAAGAAGTGCGCCAGGCCCAGCGCGACACGGACGCCGGACGCATCGGCCATATCGAGCGTGCACTGCGGAAGATCGACGACGGCACCTACGGCTATTCCGACCTCAGCGGCAAGCCGATTCCCCAGGCCCGGCTGGAAGCGACGCCCGAGGCCATCTTCACGATCGAGGAAGAACGGGCCGGCGAACACCGACAGCCTTGATTCCGCGCTGTCCGCCACGATCTAGGGGCGAGCCGCCGGCGCCCTGTCGCCGCGCGCAACCCACCAGGTTCGCCGAGGAGCATGTGTCGTGAGTGCATCAGCCCCGTTCGACCTCTCACCGCCGTCGCCGCTGCAGTTCGACCAGCTCGCCGCCACGCTTACCAGCGACGAGCGCGACGTGCTGCTCGATCACGGCACGGAATCGCCGTTCTGTGGCGTGCTGCTGACGGAGAAGCGGGCGGGCGTGTACTGCTGCCGCCTGTGCGGGCTGCCGTTGTTCCTGGCCGGCAACAAGTTCGACAGCCGCACCGGCTGGCCGAGCTTCACCACGCCCTTCGACGAACGCCACCTGTCCTATGTGCGCGATACCAGCTACGGCATGGTGCGCACGGAGATCCGCTGCGCGCGTTGTGGCAGCCACCAGGGCCATGTGTTCGACGACGGCCCGCCGCCAACCCACCAGCGCTACTGCATCAACTCGGTATCCCTGGAGTTCGTGGCCGAGACGGATGCGCTGCCCGACAAGCTGGGGCGCGGCGCACCCGAAGGCGCGCCCTGGCATCTCGCCACGGCCTGAATCGACCACCCACTCTCCAGCAGGTAGCCCTCCATGACTCTCCATTCGCGCTACCGTCACCAGGTGTGGCTCGCGGCAGGCGTGCGCACGCCTTTTTCCAAGGTGGATGGCGCACTGGCCAACTACGACGCCATCGCGCTCTCCGTGCCGGTCGTTCGCCACATGCTGGACAGCCTGCCGGGCGGCAAAACGCCCGATGTCGCCGTGTGGGGCACCGTGGTGCCCAACCTCACCTGGAGCAATCTCGCACGCGAAGTGCTGATGGATGCGGGTGCGCCCGCCACCATCCCTGCCTTCTCCACCGTGATGGCCTGCTCCACCAGCATGATCGGCATGATCGAAGCCGCCGGCATGCTCGATGACGACAGCATGCAGCTGGCTTTGGTGGGCGGCGTGGACAGCCTGAGCCGCATACAGCTCGGCCTCAACCAGCGGCTGTCGGACTGGATCCGCCGCTTCCAGAAGGCCCGCTCGGTCGGCGAGAAGGTGTCACACGCGCTGTCGCTGAAGTTCGGCGACATCAGCTTGTACATCCCCGGCATCGTCAACCGCACCAGCGGCCTGAGCATGGGCGAGCACACCGAGATCACCGCGAAGGAATGGCAACTCAAGCGCGACGACCAGGACCAGATCGCCTACGACAGCCATCGCCATGCCGTGGATGCGTGGAACCAGGGCTTCTTCGATGACCTGGTGATCCCCATCGGCGAGTTTCGCCGCGACAGCATTCCACGCGCGGATACCTCGCTGGAAAAACTCGCGAAGCTTCCACCGGCGTTCGATCGCACCAGCGGCCAGGGCACGCTCACGGCGGGCAATTCCTCGCCGCTCACCGACGGCGCCGCCAGCCTGTGGGTGGCGACCGAGCGTGGGCTCGATCGCCTGCCCAGCCATGTGCCACGCGTGAAACTGATCGACTGGGAGATCGCCGCCGTCGACTTCCGCACCGAGGGACTGCTGATGGCGCCGGCCTACGCGATTCCGCGGTTGCTGGCGCGCCACGGGCTGGCCTACCAGGACATCGGCCTGTGGGAAATCCACGAGGCGTTCGCGGCGCAGGTGCTTTCGCATATCGCGGCGCTGCAGAGCAGCGAGTTCCTCAAGCACAAGGCCGGTGTCGATCGCGAGTTCGGCGCGTTCCCTCGCGACCTGATGAATCCCAACGGCGGCAGCCTCGCCCTTGGTCATCCGTTCGGCGCCACCGGCGCACGCATCCTCAGCCAGGCGGTGAAGGAACTCGCCGCGATGCCGCCCGGCACGCGCGCCATCGTCAGTATCTGCGCCGATGGCGGACAAGGCACAGTAGCCCTGCTCGAAGCGGGCTGACCCACCGCGGCGAAAGCGTTTGCTAGGATGCCCCCACTTCATCGGTGGGGGAGCACCATGGCACTGCAGCGATCGCTACGCGCGACGGTATTGGCGGGTTTGTTGACCTCGATGTCGGCCTTTGCGGCCGACAAGCCTGCGGCCGGCAGCGAGTTCGTGGCCTACGCGCAACCGGTGATTGCCTTCACCCACGCCACCGTCGTCGACGGCACCGGCGGCAAGGCGAAGAAGGACCAGACGCTGCTGATCGACAAGGGCCGCATCGTCGCGCTGGACAAGGGCGGCCGCGTGAAGATTCCCGACGGCGACACCATCATCGACGCGAAGGGCAAGACGCTGCTGCCGGGCTTCGTGATGGTGCACGAACACATGTTCTATCCGGCCGGCGGCGTGGAATACAACGAGATGAGCTACAGCTTCCCGCGGCTGTATCTCGCGGGCGGCACCACCACGATGCGCACGGCGGGCTCGATGATGCCGTACGCCGACCTCAACGTGCGCGACGCCATTGCACGCGGCGACGCCATCGGACCTGACATGGACGTGACCGGCCCTTACCTCAACGGCCCGGGCCTGCCGATTCCCGCGGTGCACTCGCTGAGCGGCGTGGACGACGCGGAGCGCACCGTCAATTACTGGGCGGATGAAGGCGTCACTTCGTACAAGGCCTACATGCAGATCACCCGCGCGGAGCTGCAGCGCGTCATCGACGTCGCCCACAAGCGCAACGCGAAGGTTACTGCGCACCTGTGCTCGGTGACCTATCGCGAAGCAGTCGACATGGGCATCGACAACCTGGAGCATGGCTTCTTCGTCGCGACCGACTTCGTCAAGGACAAGCAGCCCGACGCATGCCCGCGCGGCACCGACGTGGCGCAATCGTTCGCCACGCTCGATCCCACGTCGCCGGAGGTGAAGGCGCTGATCAAGCTGATGATCGACCACCACGTGGCGCTCACCTCCACGCTGACGGTATTCGAGACGTTCGTCACCGGCCGTCCGAAGGCGCCGCAAGGTGCGCTGGACCTGATGCTGCCCGAAGTGCGCACGCAGTACGAAGACAGCTGGAACAAGGTGCAGACGACCAAGGGACGATTCACTCCGGAGATCTACGCCAATCTCTCCCGTCTGGAGAAGCAGTACGCCGATGCGGGCGGCCTGCTGCTCGCCGGCACCGACCCGACCGGCTACGGCGGCGTGGTGCCAGGCTTCTCTTCCAAGCGCGAAGTCGAGCTGCTGGTGGAAGCCGGTTTCAGCTTCGAACAGGCGGTGAAGATCGCCACTTACAACGGCGCCAAGTACCTGGGCCGCGACAAGGAGGTCGGCACGCTCGCGGTCGGCAAGCGTGCCGATATCGCGGTGGTCGAGGGCGATCCACTGAAGAACGCCGGTGCGCTGGAACACATGCCGCTGGTCTTCAAGAACGGCGTCGGTTACGACACGCAGAAGATCTTCAGCGCGATGCACGGCACCGTGGGCCTGCATTGAAGGCCGTCCGCCTGCGCCTGAGCAGGCGGAGCGGCATCATCGATCCGGTTGCTCGAGGCGATACCTGGCCAGCCACCTTGCGTGGTCGGCCGGCGTGTCGATATCGAAAGCGGCGGCCGGCAGGTCATGGGCATCGACCCGTTCGGCATACGTGTCCAGCAATGCACGCGCTCCATGCGTTCCGTGGAGCGCCGCGAGTTCATCGAAGCAAAACCGTGGAAACAGGCAGGGCGGTCCCAGATGGCCGTCGTAGCGCGCAGCAAGGATGCGATCGGGGCGACGGGCATGCGCCTTCAGCATCCGCGCGAGATCCGTCGCGTCGATCGAGGGCTGATCCGCTAGCAGCAGCATGACGGACGTCAATGAGGGCGCCTGCTCCGCGATCGCGCGGACACCGGCCGCCAACGATCCGCCCATGCCGCTCGACCAGTCCCGGTGCTCGATCACCTGGACGTCCAAATCACCGAGGCTCGCCAGCACCTGCTCATGATAGGCGCCGGTGACCACCACCACCGGTGACAGCACGGCCGCGACGGCGGCCATCGCCATGCGTCGCACCATGGGTTCACCATCGAGCATCAACAGCTGTTTGGGTGCGCCGAACCGGCTGGCGTTACCCGCTGCCAACAGCACCGCACCGATGGTGGCGCTGGCAGACGTCATGCGTGGATGGGCGTACCCGTTCGTGACAGCAATCCGCCTTGCTTGCCATTGCGCAGCGCGAGGATCTCCGCCGCCACGGCAAGCGCGATCTCCTGGGGCGTTTCCGAACCCACGTCCAGCCCGGCCGGTACGTGCAGGCGCGGGTCGACCCGCGCCAACGCGCTGGTGATCTGCGCGGCGCGCTGGCGCGAACCGATCACGCCGATGTAGCCCACCCCGCTGTCGAGCAGCGCGGCGACATAGTCGAGGTCACGCTCCAGTCGATGCGTCATCACGACGGCCGACGTCATGGCGTCGAGCACCACCTGCGTGGCCAGGGAACGTGCGGACGCCCCGATACGGTGGATGCCGCCGTCGGTATCGCCGCCTGCCTGCGCGGGATCGACCAGGGTCGTGCGCCAACCCAGTTGCATCGACAGTTCGCCCAGCATGCGCGCGCCGATCCCATCGCCGATCACGACCAGCGCATGCGGAGGCCGCAATGGCTCGATGAGTACGTCGTAATGCCTGGCATCACTTTCTACCCGGATGGATGTCGCCGCCATGGCATGGGCCGGGCGCAGAACGGCTTCGATGCGTGAGCGCAATGCATCGTCGTCGATGTCGCTCCAGGCCATGTCGTCGCTCCATACCGTGCGCCATGGTCGTGGAGAAACCGGTTGTCCATCGACGGCATAGATCGTGGCGAGCGCGCCGGTACAACGTCGCTCCCGCAATCGCGCCATCGCTTCCAGGAATCGCAGGTCTCCTTCGCCGCGCAGAGGCTCGATCAACACATCGAGCTCACCGCCGCAGCCGGTTTCCAGCATCACGTCGTAGTTCGCATCGCGCCCGTAGGACACCAGCTGCGCCTCGCCGTCCTCCATCACCTGCTGCGCGCGCCACACGATATCGCGCTGGGGACAGCCACCGGACAGCTCGCAGACCAGGCCTCCATCGCGCCGTACCAACATGCTCGCGCCCGCCCGGCGGAACGTCGAGCCACGTGTCTGGGTAATGGTTGCCAGCGCCGCGGACGGCGCACCGGAAGCCAAAGGCAACGCCCGCGCGGCGCGGTACAACGAGTCGAACTCTTGGGCGACGTTCATGGCTCGGGGTCGTCAGGATCCGGCCATGATGTTGCGTCATAACGGGGCAACGGCGCCAGCTTTCGCACCAAGCCCGATGCCCGGCACCTTCACTTGTCTTTTCTCTCGCGAAGAGGAAGATGCGTCGAGGTCTTTGCCTGGCGGCTCGTACGCGACAGCCCCGCGATGACCATGCGCAAACGACCATCGACGCATGTCGCAGGAAGTTGCCGCGACATGCGTAGCCGGCACACCACGCCAGAAGGGAGCTCCGCATGATCGCCCTTACCATCAACGGGCATGACACCCAGGTCGACGTGCCCGACGACATGCCACTGCTGTGGGTGCTGCGTGACGTGGTCGGGCTCACCGGCACCAAGTTCGGTTGCGGCATCGCCCAATGCGGTGCCTGTACGGTGCACCTGGACGGACAGGCCATACGCTCGTGCGTCCTTCCGGTAAGCGGTGCCGTCGGCAAGAAGATCACCACTATCGAAGGCATCGGCGACACCGACGTCGGCAAGCGCGTGCAACAGGCATGGCTGGGCGTCGAGGTGGCGCAATGCGGCTACTGCCAGACCGGCCAGATCATGAGCGCTACCGCGCTGCTCGCGCAGAAGCCCTCACCCACCGACGCGGATATCGATACGGCGATGTCGGGCAACCTTTGCCGCTGCGGCACTTATGTACGCATCCGCGCCGCGATCAAGCAGGCCGCCACGGGCACGACCGTCGTACCGCAGACCATCGCCTGAACTGCACTCCCACCCTCGCAACGCTCGAGAGGCAGCCATGAATCTTCGCGTTCCACCTTCGCCGCAAGACGCGGACCTGCAGAGCCCTTCGCGCCGGGAGCTGATCAAGCGCGGCGGCCTGGTGGTGGCCTTCATGTGGCTGGGCGGTGCCGGTCGCGTATGGGGGTTGTCGGACAGCGAACGCGTCGACGCGAGCCACCCCGCGTTCGCGCCCAACGCCTTCGTGCGCGTCGGCAACGACGGCAGCATCCAGCTGGTGATGCCGACCGTGGAGATGGGGCAAGGTTCGTACACCGGCCAGGCCACCCTGCTGGCGGAGGAGCTGGACGTCGGCCTCGACCAGATCACGGTCGAGCACGCGCCGGCCAATCGCAAGCTGTATGCCAATCCGCTGCTCGGCGAACAGGCGACCGGTGGATCCACCACCATCCGCTTCTGCTGGACATCGCTGCGCAACGCCGGTGCAGCGGCGCGCTCCATGCTGGTCGCGGCGGCCGCGCAGCGCTGGAAGGTCGACGACGCCTCGCAATGCACGGTGGCGCGCGGCGTGGTCACTCACGCTGCCAGCAACCGCACGCTGCGCTATGCCGAACTTGCCGACGCCGCGGCCAAGGTGCCGATGCCCGACAAGGTCACGCCGAAGGACCCCAAGGACTTCCAGCTGATCGGCAAGCCCTTGCGTCGCGTGGATACGCCGGCGAAGGTCGACGGCACCCTGCCCTTCGGCATCGACATCCGCGTGCCGGGCATGAAGGTCGCCACCGTGCGCGCCAGCCCTACCTTCGGCGGCAAGCTCGCCTCGGTGGACGACACGCGCGCACGCGCCATACCGGGCGTGCTCAAGGTGGTGAAGATCGACAACGCGGTGGCGGTGATAGGCGAGCACTTCTGGGCCGCCAAGCAGGGCCTGGAAGCGCTCGACATCACCTGGGACCGCGGCGCCAACGCCAACTTCAGCACCGAGCAGTTGTTCAAGGACATGGCGGAAGCTTCCGAGCATGGCAAGCCCATCCTCGGCCGCGAAGTCGGGCACGTGGACAACGTGAAGGGCAAGGTGGTCTCCGCCACCTACCAGTTGCCCTTGCTTGCCCATGCGACGATGGAGCCGATCAATACCACCGTCCACGTGCGCCCGGACAGCTGCGAGATCTGGGTCGGCACGCAGGTGCCCGCGCGTTGCGCCGACGTCGCGGCGAAGGTCACCGGCTTGCCGCCGGAAAGCATCACGGTGCACAACCAGTACCTCGGTGGCGGTTTCGGCCGGCGCCTGTTCGAGGATTCGGTGGAACAGGCGGTCGCCATCGCCAAGCAGGTGGATTTTCCGGTCAAGATCATCTGGACGCGCGAGGAAGACATCGCGCAGGACCGCTATCGCCCCGCCTACTACGACCGCATTTCGGCCACGCTCGACGACAACGGCAAGCCGGTTGCATGGACCGACCGCACCACGGGCGCCTCCGTGCTCGCCACGTTTGCGCCGGGCGCGATGGGCAAGAACGGCCTGGACGGCGATCTGGTGGAATGCTCGGCGGAGCTTCCCTATGCCATACCGAACATGCGGGTGGACTGGGTGCGCCACGACATGCCCGAAGGGCTCGCGGTCGGCTGGTGGCGCGGCGTGGGCCCCACGCATAACGTGTTCGTGGTCGAAAGCTTCGTGGATGAACTCGCGCATGCCGCCGGCAAGGATCCGGTGGCCTATCGGCGCGACATGGTGAGCGACAACCCGCGCGCCAAGGCGGTATTGGAGTTGGCCGCCCAGAAGGTCGGCTGGGGCCAGGGCTCGCTGCCGCCACGCCATGGCCGCGGCGTGGCGCTGGCGGCGCCGTTCGGAAGCTACCTGTGCGTAGTGATGGATGTGGAAGTGTCGCCGCAGGGCGTGATTTCCATGAAGCGCGCCGTGGCTGCTGTCGATTGCGGCTGGGTGGTGAACCCCAACACGGTGGAAGCGCAGATCCAGGGCGGCCTGGTATTTGGCTGGAGCGCTGCGCTGTACAGCGGCATCACGCTGAAGAACGGCGCGGTGGAGCAGCGCAACTTCAACGACTACCGCGTGCTTCGCCTCAACGAAACGCCGGAGATCGAAGTACACATCCTGCCGAGTACGGAGAAGCCCGGCGGCATCGGCGAAACCGGCACGGTGATGGCCATGCCCGCGTTGACCAACGCCATCTTCGCCGCCACCGGCGTACGCATACGGACGCTCCCGATCGATCGCGGCGCGCTCGTGCAGGACCAGAACGCACTCAAGGCCGTGCTCACGGCCACCACGACGGAGGAATCCGGGCATGGTGACGCCATCGACATGGCGAGGAGGCTCGCATGAAGATCGGGCGCATCATCGGTGCACTCGTCGGCCTGATCGTGCTGGTGGGCATCGTCTTCACCGCCTATGCCCTGCTCACCGTGACGCAGGGCGGCGACGAGAACGCGAAACAGCCGTCCGTGGCGGGCGCGCCCGCCGATATCACCGACCCGAAGGCGCGCGGCGAATACCTCACGCGTGCGGCCGATTGCGCGGCCTGCCACACCGTGCCCGGCGGCCAGCCCTTTGCCGGCGGCGTGCCGTTCAAGCTGCCGTTCGGCACCCTCTATTCCTCCAACATCACCGCGGACAAGGACACCGGCATCGGCAAATGGAGCGATGACGATTTCGTGCGCGCGATGCATGCCGGCGTCGACAAGGACGGCCATCCGCTGTATCCGGCGTTTCCGTATACCTCGTACACCGCGCTGAGCCGCGACGACATCCTCGCCATCAAGGCCTACCTCTTCAGCCTGCCTGTCGCGCATGCGCCCGCCCGGGCCAACGAACTGTCGTTCCCGTACAACCAGCGCTGGGCCATCAGCCTGTGGAACGCGATGTTCCTGAAGAAGCAGCGCTTCGAGCCGCAAGCTGGCAAGCCGGAAGCGTGGAATCGAGGCGCCTACCTCGCCACCGCCCTTGGTCATTGCGGCGAGTGCCACACGCCGAGAAACGCCGCGTTCGCGTTGAAGCATGGCGAAGCGCTCGCCGGCGCCGAACTGCAAGGCTGGAAGGCCTACAACATCACCTCCGACAAGGACCACGGGGTTGGCGCGTGGACCGATCAGGAGCTGGCCGATTACCTCGCCAAGGGACACGCCGCCGGCCGCGGCACGGCCTCCGGGCCGATGGGCGAAGTGGTGGAGAACAGCCTGCAGTACCTCACGCCGGCCGATCTTTCCGCGCTGGTTGCCTATCTACGCGACGTGCCTGCGCGTCAGGGCGGCGTTTCCACGGCTCCCGCCGCCACGGCCGCTGCACCGGCAACAGCCAACGCAACGGCGGGATTGGGCGAGCAGCTGTTCGTCGGCGCCTGTGCCGGCTGCCATCTCGACAACGGACAAGGACGACAGAGCGAATACGCCTCGCTCGCGGGCATGCGCTCCGTGCGGGACCCACACGCCACCAACCTCACGCAGATCGTGCTTGGCGGCTCGCGCTTGAGCGTCGGAAACCAGCATGCCTTCATGCCCTCGTTCGGCGAGGCTTATACCGACGCCGAGATCGCCGCGCTGTCCAACTACGTGCTGAGCCACTTCGGCGGCCAGCCGGGCACGCTCAGCGCGTCGGACGTGGCTGAACGCAGGAAGGGACAGTAGCTCGGCGCACGTTTCTAGCGACTCCTGCACGAGCGGTTCACGGCGCGGGTACGTAGCCGAGCGCAGCGTAGACAACCACGCCATTGCCTGGAATCGCGACATGCGCCTACGTTCCGTCGTCATCGGCATCGCTTTCATCATGTCATCCGCCTGCTTTGCGCAGGCGGCGCCTCCGGCCGGCGCGGGCACCGTGCCGACGCCACGCGAACCCACGATGCCCATGCCGATGCACGATCCCAAGAACCCGAGCCGCGTGATTCCTTCGCCCAGCGCAGGCGACCAGCAACTGGCGGCCAACGTGCAGCAGACACTTCAACGCGACAACTCGTTGTCACCCGCGGGTCGCCAGGTGAAGGTCATCGCCTCGGACGGCGCCGTCGTCCTGCGTGGTCCCGTCGCCAACGACGCGGAAAAGGCGAAGATCGACTCCGTCGTGCGCGGCCTTCCCGGCGTCAAGGAAGTCACCAACGAGCTCGACGTCAAACGGTAACCCCTCCGTCATATCGCTCGCCGCGTCATAGCGAACGCTGCAGCGCGCCATGACAATGCATCCACACCTGCGCATGCACGATGCCTCTTTCCGTGCGGCGAAGGTGGCGTGATGCCGAAGCTCGATCCTGCACTGCTGGACGCGATGCACCGCTACTGGTGCGCGGCCAACTATCTCACCGTGGGCCAGATCTACCTGCGCGAAAACCCGCTGCTGGAACAGCCACTGACGCTGGACCACATCAAGAAACGCCTGCTCGGCCACTGGGGCACCACGGCAGGCCTCAACTTCATCTACACGCACCTCAACCGCGCGATCAAGCAATACGACCTGGACATGATCTACGTGATCGGTCCCGGCCACGGCGGCCCGGGACTGGTCGCGCACGCGTATCTGGAAGGGTCCTACACGGAAACCTATCCGCGCGTGGAACGCACGCGCGAAGGCATGCGCCTGCTGTTTCGCCAGTTCTCCTGGCCTTACGGCATTCCCAGTCACGTGGCGCCCGAAACGCCGGGCTCCATCCATGAAGGTGGCGAACTCGGCTATTCGCTGTCGCACGCCTACGGCGCCGCCTTCGACAGTTCGGAGCTGATCGTCGCCTGCGTCGTCGGCGATGGCGAAGCGGAGACAGGTCCGCTGGCGACCAGCTGGCATTCCAACAAATTCATCAACCCGAAGCGCGATGGCGCGGTGCTGCCGATCCTTCATCTGAACGGCTACAAGATCGCCAACCCCACGGTGCTCGCACGCATCGGCGATCGCGAACTCAAGCAGCTGCTGCAGGGTTACGGCCACGATCCCATCTTCGTGGAAGGCGACGAGCCCATGCCGATGCACGCCGCCTTCGCCGCCGCGCTGGACAGTTGCATACGCCGCATCCGTCGCATCCAAGGCGAGTCGCGTCGCAGCGATGCACCGGCCAAACGCGCCCGCTGGCCGATGATCGTCCTGCGCTCGCCCAAGGGTTGGACCGGTCCGGCTTTCGTCGACGGCCTGCCCGTCGAGAACACCTGGCGTTCGCACCAGGTGCCGTTGTCGGACATGTCCAAGCCAGGTCACGTCGCCATCCTCGAGCAGTGGATGAAGAGCTACAGGCCGCACGAACTGTTCGACGAGCGCGGCACCCTGGTCGACGAGCTGGCCGCACTCGCGCCCACCGGCGAGCGCCGCATGAGCGCCAATCCGCACGCCAACGGCGGCCTGCTGTTGAAACCACTGCACCTGCCGGATTTTCGCGAGTACGCGCTTGCGATCGAACAACCCGGTTCCGTGCGCGCCGAAACCACGCGGCACCTGGGCGCATGGTTGCGCGACGTGATGAAACTCAACCTGGAATCATCGAACTTCAGGCTGTTCGGCCCTGATGAAACCGCCTCCAATCGCCTTGACGCCGTATACGAGGCCAGCTCCAAGACCTGGCTCAGCGAAACCCTGGATACCGACATCAACCTCGCGCCCACCGGACGCGTGATGGAAATGCTCAGCGAGCACCAGTGCCAGGGTTGGCTGGAAGGCTACCTGCTGACCGGCCGCCATGGCTTGTTCAACTGCTACGAGGCCTTCATCCACATCGTCGACTCGATGTTCAACCAGCATGCGAAATGGCTGAAGGTGACGCGCGACATTCCCTGGCGCGCGCCGATCGCCTCGCTCAACTATCTGCTGAGTTCGCTGGTGTGGCACCAGGACCACAACGGCTTCTCGCACCAGGATCCCGGCTTCATCGACCACGTGGCTAACAAGAAGTCGGAAATCGTGCGCATCTACCTGCCACCCGACGCCAACTGTCTGTTGTCGGTCACCGACCACTGCCTGCGCAGCCGCCAGTACGTCAACCTGATCATTGCCGGCAAGCAGCCGGAATGGCAGTGGCTGGACATCGACGCCGCCGTGGCGCATTGCGCGGCCGGTGCCAGCATCTGGTCGTGGGCCGGCAACGAAGACGGCGACCCCGACGTGGTGCTGGCCTGCGCCGGCGATGCGCCAACCATAGAGGCGCTGGCCGCGGTGATGCTGCTGCGCGAAGTCGTGCCGGAACTGCGGGTGCGCGTGGTCAACGTGGTCGACCTGCTGACGCTGCAGACGATGGACGAGCATCCGCACGGCATGGATCACGAAACCTTCGACCGGCTGTTCACGTGGGATCGACCGGTGATCTTCGCCTTCCACGGCTACCCCGGCATCATCCACCACCTCACCTATCGCCGGCACAACCACGACAACATCCACGTGCGCGGCTACATGGAGGAAGGCACCACTACCACGCCGTTCGACATGATGGTGCTCAATCATCTCGATCGGTACCAGCTGTGTCTGGATGTCATCAACCGCGTGCCGAAGCTTGAGCACCTGCGCAGGCAGGCACACGAACGCTACACCAGCGCGATCGAACGTCATCGTCTCTACGTGAGCGAGCACGGCGAGGATCTGCCGGAAATCAGGAACTGGCGCTGGCAACCGGCATGAACATCCTCACGCTGAATGTCGGTTCGTCATCGCTGAAGTTCGGCTTTTACCAGGTAACGACCAACGGGCCGATCCTGGTGGCGGAAGGCAACGTCGATACCGGCGGCACGCGCCATGCATTGCGCTTCCGGGAGTGCGGCGAATGGCAGGAACTCGCGTTCGAAGGCGATGCCGACGCGCAGGCGTTGCAGCGCCTGCTCGCCCTGCCGCCGATCGTCGTGCTGGGTGCGCCTGTGGCCGTGGCGCATCGCATCGTGCATGGCGGCCCTTCGGTGCGCCGGCATTGCCTCATCGATGACGAAGTGCTCGCCGCCATCGAGGCGGCGGCTAGCTTCGCACCGCTGCACGTGCCGCCGGCGCTGGCGTGGGTACGCCACAGCCGCGAACTGTTGCCCGAAGCGCAGCAGGTCGCCTGCCTCGACACGGCGTTTCACTACCCCCTCCCCGACCTGTCGCGTGTATTGCCCCTGCCGCATGCGCTGCAACGCGAAGGCGTGGAGCGCTACGGGTTCCACGGATTGTCGTGCGAATCGATTCTCGCGCAGCTGCACGTGATCCCGCCTCACGTGGTCATCGCGCACCTGGGCAGCGGCGCCAGCCTGACCGCCGTGCGCCATGGGCGCTCGGTCGACACCAGCATGGGCATGACGCCCACCGGCGGCATCATCATGGGAACGCGTCCGGGCGACATCGATCCGGGCGTCCTGCTGTTCCTGCTGCGCGAAAAGCACTGCAACCCCGAACAGCTGCAGGATCTGCTGGAGCATCGCTCCGGTTTGCACGGCATTTCCGATCTCAGCGCCGACGTGCGCAAGCTCGCCGAAGCCACCGGGCAGCCGCTCGCCCAGCTGGCGCTCGAGCAGTTCGCCATGTCGGTGGCCAGGCAGGCCGCGGGCATGGCCGTCGTGCTCGGCGGCCTGGACCTGCTGGTGTTCACCGGCGGCATCGGCGAGCACCATGCGCCGACGCGGGAGCGTGTCATCGCGATGCTGCGGCCGCTGCTGCCGTCGCTGCAAACGCGCGTGCTGCCCTCACGGGAAAACCTGGTGATGGCGCGCCATGCTGCGCGCCTCGTCGCCCCGCCAACCGCTCAGAAGTAGATCTGCGCCCGCATCTCGAAGATGTGCGGATTCACCTCGAGGTTGCCGCGATCGCTGAAGGCCCAGACGTAGTTGGCCTGCAACTTGAGGTGCTCGCCGAGATACCAGTTCGCGCCCACCGTCCAGTCGTGTTCCCTGCCGCCGGTGATGGCGCCGTCGTTGAGATCCAGCTCGCTGTAACGCACCGCCACTTCGACGGCGCCCCAGGCATGGGCGGGGCGAATCACCTGCTGGTCGCGACCGGTGTAGCGACGATCGCCGACGTTGCCGTCGCTGTAGTAGCGCGCCTCGCCGGTGAGCGTCCAGGTGGTGAACACGTAGAAGCCGCTGGCGTCGTAATCGGGCTTGCCGTTGTAACGCTGCACCTTGGCCTGCAGGTATTCGCCTTGCACCGACCATGGCCCGTCGATCCACAGTGCTTCGAAGCCTTGTCGTTGCACACTCTTGCTGTACTTCAGGTTGCCCGAATCCACCAGCCGCACCGGCGTGAGGCCGGCTTCGGGACGCGCGCGCAACCGCGCCGCCGGCGGCACGCTGCCCTGGTCGGCCCAGTCGAGTTTTTCGCGGGATGCCGACAGCCCCAGGTGCAGCACGTGGCCTGGTTGATTGATCGGAATCCACGCGGCCCTGGCCGCCCAGGTGCTGCCCGGGTTGTTGCCGTCCAGATCCTTGCGCCAGAAATAATCGCCCACGTTCAACACGAAGTGCGGACGTATCCAGGCCCAGTCGATGCCGGCACGGCGCCCTTCCCATACGGCCTGGGTCGGCAGCGCCGACTCGATGAAGGTGGTGGCCGAGGTGCTCGTCACGCCTTCGAAACCGACCGGCGTCTTCGAATAGCCGAAGCGGAAATTGCCCAGGTCCTCACCCACGACGCCGCTGCTGCGCAGACGCACGAAGGCATCGGCCCATTGCCGTGCCTGGTAGTCGTATTGCGCGATGGCGTCGTAGACACCGGGCTTGCGCAGGTACACGCCGAGGTAGCGCCGCCGGTTCGTATGCGCGTCCTCGAAGCGTCCGTCGTCCTGGGAAAACTCGTTGAGGTCGTACTGGTACAGCACCGCGAGGCCGAAGTCCGTCCCGTCCGAGGCCGTCACATGGGTGGGCCAGTTGCCGTAGAAGTCGTAGTCGGCACCCAAGCAGGCCATGGGCATGCCGAGCAACAAGGCCACGGCGAGGTATCGGCTCGCCAGGGTGATGCGTTTCTTGAAACGTCCAGGCAACAAAGTCATTCACTCGCCTCCCAACGAGGGTTTCATGCTGGCCATACGCGACAGCGTCGGGAAATGACTTTTGTGCATATGCACATGTCGCTGGAACGCCCGTGGCTTGGCTGCGCGTTCGCGCACCGACCTTAGCGCTTCACCCTTGCCCGGCGACCTGCGCCATCTGCTTGACGGCCCTGCCTCTCCCGCGGTCACGAAAGCTCGACGTGCCTGACCGTACACCTGTGCGCACCGGCCCGTTCGGCGCGCGAGGCAGCCATGACCACGCATCCCACGCTCATCGTGCACAACGCGAAGATCCATACGGGTGTAGCGAGGCGTCCCGAGGTGCAGGCCATCGCGGTGACCGGCAACCGCATCGCCGCCGTCGGCACCGACGGGCAGATCCGCTCGCTGGCCGGCCCTGCCACGCAGATCATCGATGCCGGCCGGCGGCGGATCATTCCGGGCCTGATCGACTCGCATATCCACATGATCCGCGGCGGGCTCAGCTACAACCTCGAACTGCGCTGGGATGGCGTCCCGTCACTGGCCGATGCGATGCGCATGCTGGTCGACCAGGTGGCGCATACGCCGCCTCCGCAATGGGTGCGCGTGGTCGGCGGCTTCACCGAACACCAGTTCGCGGAAAAACGCCTGCCGACGCTGGAGGAACTCAACACGGCGGCGCCGGACACGCCGGTGTTCGTGCTGCACCTGTATGACCGCGCCCTGCTGAACGCCGCCACCCTGCGCGCCTGCGGCTACACGCGCGATACGCCCGACCCGCCAGGCGGACGCATCGAACGCAATGGCAACGGCGAGCCCACCGGCCTGCTGCTGGCGACGCCGAGCGCGATGCTGCTGTACTCGGCGCTGGCCCAGGGACCCACCCTGCCCTACGAATACCAGATCAACTCGACCCGGCATTTCATGCGCGAGTTGAATCGGCTCGGTATCACCAGCGTGATCGATGCAGGGGGCGGCCTGCAGCATTATCCCGATGACTACCGCGCCATCGAGGAGCTGCAGCAGCATCGCCTGCTCACCGTGCGCGTGGCCTATAACCTTTTCACCCAGCGGCCCGGCGAAGAACTGGAGGATTTCAGGCACTGGTCCTCCATCCTGCGCCCTGGCGATGGCGACGAGTTCTATCGGGTCAACGGCGCCGGCGAAATGCTGGTGTTCTCCGCAGCGGATTTCGAGAACTTCCGCCAGCCCCGGCCGGATCTTCCAGGCCACATGGAGAACGACCTGGAGCAGGTCGCGCGCCTGCTCGCCACGCGACGGTGGCCGTGGCGCATGCATGCGACCTATGACGAAACGATCGGTCGCGCGCTGGATGTGTTCGAGCGCATCGACCGCGATGTCCCGCTGCAAGGCCTTCGCTGGTTCTTCGATCATGCGGAGACCGTCTCCGATCGCAACCTGGAGCGCATCGCGCGACTGGGCGGAGGCATCGCGATACAACACCGCATGGCGTACCAGGGCGAGTACTTCGTCGAGCGATATGGCGGCGCCGTCGCCGAGCGCACGCCGCCGGTGCGCCGCATGCTGGAGATGGGGCTTCATGTCGGTGCCGGCAGCGATGCCACCCGCGTCGCCAGCTACGATCCATGGACCACGCTGCATTGGCTCACCACCGGGCGCACGCTGGGCGGACTGCAGCTCTACCCGGACCGCAACCGGCTGGACCGCGCGACGGCATTGGCGCTGTGCACGCGGAACAACACCTGGTTCTCCGGCGAGGACGAACTCAAGGGACAACTGGACGTTGGGCTGCTCGCCGATTTCGCGGTGCTGTCACACGACTACTTCCAGGTGCCCGACGAAGCGATCCGCCAGATCGTGTCCGAACTGACCGTGGTGGATGGACGCATCGTGTACGCCGCCGGCGACTTCGAGCACCACGACCTTGCGCCGCCGCGCCCGATGCCCGACTGGTCACCCGTGCATACCGGCAGCCGTTACCGGAAATCGCCGTCCGCGCACGAAGCCCTGCAGGTATTGGCGCCTCCCCAGGGTTGCGCCACGCACGAGCGAGCCGGGCACGCCCTGTGGGGCATGCCCGGCTGTTCCTGCTGGGCGTTCTGAACGCGACGATCAGAAGCGCAGCCGCACGAACAACGACGGCCCCCTCAACTTCATGTCGAGGTTGGCGCGATAGTTGGTGCGATTCTGTTCCAGCTTGATCCGCGTGTAGCCGTATTCGCCGCCGATGCCCAGATTCTCGATGGGAAACCATTCCAGGCCGAGCGCCGCGTTGTAGATGTGTCCGGCGAGATTGCCGCCATTCTTCTTCACGCCGTAGACATCGGCATACATGCGCAGGTCGTGCGTGAAGGCGTGGCGCCAGCCGAGCTGGAGTACCGGCGCCCAGGCCGTTTCGTGCGTCGAAGCCTCCGCCTGCGCGGTCTCTCCGTTCAACGAGGCCTCGCCGGCAATGCGCGCGCGCACGCCGTAGTATGCGGCGCCGACGCCGAAGCCGAAGACATCGCTGCCGCTACCGAACCACCAGCGATACGAGGCGCTGCCGAAATTGAAGTTGAGCTTGCCGTCGACGCGCGCCGAGGCGTCGAAATGGTTGCCGTCATAGTCGATCGCGCGGCTGATGGACCGGCTATGCGTGCGGTCGATCCCGAAAAAGTCGAAAGAAAATCCCTGGTGGTCGCCGATCAGGAAATCGAGGCGTGCGCGCGGCACGGCCTTGTGGTGCTGGAACCCAAGATCGTCCTCGAGGCCGACGCTGCCGCTGTACTGGCCACTGCGATCGCTCGCGCCGATGCGCGTGTCGGTGTCGGAATAGAAACCGCCGATCCACAGGCTGGCCCGGTCCAGCGCCGGCGAGGTATCGGCAAAGGCAGGCGCGCTGCAGGCCGCGCCCAGCGCAAACAGCGCGCCGCACACACCGTGGCATCGCGCGGTGTTTTCCGTTTTCGTCATGGGGTCATCTCCTTGGGCAATGCGGGTCACCTTGGAGATCGGAATGTCGATACGAGGTACCTGTCGCGTGACTGTCGCGCGCAGGCGTTGTCCTCGGTCATCGATGTCACGGCGATGCCGACATCCCTTCCACGACCCGCGCACGTTCCCTGGACGCGCCGGCCACGCTACGCACATGCCGCGTGCACATGTCGGCCCCAGGTGCGGGGCATGACCGCAGTGCAGCTCGTTCGATCGCATCGAACATGTTCGTCGAAAGCACGGTACGGCAACCGCTGGGGCGAATAGCAACATGACGCCATCGACCCACTTCCACCAAGGAGCAACGTCATGAACCGTTTCGCGAACAAGACCATCCTCGTCACCGGCGGCAGCAGTGGCATCGGCCTCGCCGCCGCCCAGGCATACGCGGCCGAAGGCGCACGCGTGGTGATCACCGCCCGCGACCAGGCTGCACTGGACCAGGTCAGGCCGTCGCTGGGCGATCGAGCCATCGCCATCCGCAACGATGCCGGCTCGGCAGCGTCCGCGAAAGCGCTGGCTCAGGCACTCGCCGAGCAAGGCATCAAGCTCGACGCCGTATTCCTCAACGCCGGCGTGGCGAAGTTCGCCCCTCTCGATGCCGTCGACGAGGCGCTGTGGGACCTGACCTTCGACACCAACGTGAAGGGACCCTACTTCCAGATCCAGGCGCTGGCGCCACTGCTCAACCGCGGCGCGTCCATCGTGATCAACGGCTCGATCAACGCGCATCTCGGCATGCCGTCATCGTCGGTTTACGCGGCCAGCAAGGCCGCGGTGATCTCGCTCGCCAGGACGCTTTCCGCCGAGCTGCTGCCTGCCGGCGTACGCGTCAACGTGGTCAGCCCGGGGCCGGTGGAAACCCCGCTCTACGGCAAGCTCGGCCTGGACCAGGCCGCGCTCGAGGCCACGGCGGCGCAGATCCAGTCGCAGGTGCCGCTGGGCCGGTTCGGCAAGCCCGCGGAAATCGCCTCCACCGTGCTGCACCTGTCCTCGCCGGAGTCCGCCTTCATCGTGGGCACCGAAATCATCGTCGATGGTGGCATGAGCCAGCTGTAGCCACGACCCGGGTTTGCGGGAGGATGGGTCCCGCAAACCCGCCGGCGATTCTGACCCAGATCAGAGCCAGCCGAGGAGCGACATTGCCAGACTGCCGCCCGCCTCCGGCAGCCTCATCCCACGCAAGCCGTCCATGACGACCTCCTCCCCCGCCGCCCCCCGCTCCTTCGACCCGCTGGCCATGATGCTGGCTGCGCCGCATCGAGCGATGTTCCTCATCGGCGCACTGGCCCTGCTCGCCAACATGGGCTGGTGGACGTGGGCGTTGCTGGCCTCCTGGCACGGCTGGCCGTTCGCGGCGCAGGCCATGCCTGCGGCCTGGGCCCACGGTTTCCTGATGCAGTACGCGACGCTGTCGCCTTTCGTATTCGGCTTCCTGCTGACCGTGTTTCCGCGCTGGATGAACCTCGCGGAGGTGCCTAAGCGTACGTATGCCACGGTGTTCGGATCGATCCTGGGCGGCGGCCTGCTCGTTCTGGCCGCGCAGAGCGGCGCACCAGCCGTGCTTCCGGTCGGGCTGGCGGCGATGCTGACCGGCTGGACGGTGGCGCTGCTGGCCCTCGGTCGTCGCCTCGCGCAGTACCGCGGACGCGACGTATGGGCGGTATCGTGTTTTGCCGCCCTGCTGCTGGGCGCCATCGGCATCGCACTCGCCCTGGCCTTCGCCTGCGGCGCATCGCCGCGTCTCATGCAGGCGGCCAATGCCCTGGGCACGTTTGGCCTGCTGCTGCCGGTCTATTTCACGGTCGCGCACCGCATGGTGCCGTTCTTCTCCAACAACGTGATCCCCGGCTACCGCGTCGTTCGCCCCGCCTGGTCGCTGGCTGCCGTGTGGGCTCTGCTGCTGGGCCATCTGGTACTCGACCTCGCCGGCCTTCCCAGCCGGCGTTGGCTGACCGACCTCCCGCTGACCGGGTTGCTGCTCTGGCAATGGCTCGCCTGGCAGCCGTGGAAAGCGCGCGGGCCAGGGCTGCTGACCGTGCTTTACGTGGCATTGGCGTGGCTGCCTGTATCCTTTGCGCTGTTCTCCGCCGACAGCCTCTCGCTGGCCTGGCATGGCAGCAGCGGCTGGGCGCGCGCACCCTTGCACGCGCTCACCATCGGCTTCTTCGCCTCGATGCTGGTCGCCATGGTCACGCGCGTGACGCACGGCCATTCGGGTCGACCGCTGGCCATGGGAGTGGTCCCCTGGATCGCCTTCCTTGGCATGCAGCTGACGGCCGTCGTGCGGATACTGGCCGACAGCGCCAAACAACCGTGGCCGATCTACACGGCGGCGGCGCTGCTCTGGCTGCTCGCGCTGGCCCCGTGGGTCGTGCGATCGGCATGGATTTATCTGACACCTCGTCGGGACGGCAAGCCGGGCTGACTCGACCGCTTCACGAACGGAAGACATACCGATGGCGCTCTTCGACCAGGCCAACGAGATAGGCATTGCCACGCTGGTGGATCGTTTCTACGACAAGGTGCAGGCCGACGCCCAACTCGGCCCGGTGTTCAACCAGGCCGTCCATGACTGGCCGGCGCACAAGGTCACGCTGCGCGACTTCTGGTCCTCGCTGATCCTTCGCTCGGGCCGCTACCGCGGCAACCCGATGAGCGTGCACCGCGCCCTGCCGCGTTTTCCGCAGGCGCTGTTCTATCGCTGGCTGGAACTGTGGCGTGAAACGGCGCGCGAAGTCTTCTCACCGGCGGCGGCCGAGCTGTTCATCGGCACCGCCGAGCGCGTGGCGCAGGGCCTCAGCATGGGCCTTGAACTCGGCCGCCTCTCGCTGGAGCATCCCTCGCGGATCGTCGGCCCGCTGCACATCGTGTCCGAGCCGCCACGGACCGCATAAAGACGGCTCAGCGGATGAGCAACCCGCGCTTGCCCGGCTTGCCGTCCCATGCCGCCGCGTCATCGAGCGCGGCCACTTTCGTGGTGATCACCGGCCACTGTCGGGCCAGTTCGGCATTGATGGTGACGAACACCGATTGCTCCGCCGGAACGTCGCCTTCTGCATAGATGGCGTCCACCGGGCATTCGTCGACGCACAAGGTGCAATCGATGCACTCGTCCGGATCGATCACCAGGAAGTTCGGCCCCTCGTGGAAACAATCGACCGGGCAGACCTCGACGCAATCGGTGTGCTTGCAGTTGATGCAGTTTTCGGTGACGACGTGGGTCATGCGGTACCTCATGCGACCGCCAAGTGTCGCCCTTGGCCCACGGCAATCCCCTGATTCAGATCAGTAAAAACTCGGTGGCGACTGACACCGGAACGTCGCATCATCGAGGGGGGCAAATGATCTGCGTCAATGCACCACGTCACCCGTAAGGTGGCTGCCGTGGAAAATTGACGTGCGTCATCGAAGTGCGTCGTTTAGACGAGGCAACATCGTCCAATTCACAGGGTGGTTCCCATGCCGAATACCGAGTACTACGACGACAAGGTCGTCCGCCTTTTCCTATTGGGAGCGGCCGTCTGGGGCATCATCGGCATGTCGGTCGGCGTCTACGCCGCGGCCGAACTGATGTGGCCGGCCTTCAACTTCGATATCCCCTGGCTGACCTTCAGCCGCATCCGCCCCGACCACACGTTCGGCGTCATCTTCGCCTTCGGCGGCTCGGCCCTGATGGGCACCTGCTACTACGTCGTGCAGCGCACGGGACACACGCGCCTGGCGTTGCCGAAACTGGCCGAGTCCACCTTCTGGGGCTGGCAGCTGATCTGCGTGCTCGCCATGGTGACCATGCCGCTCGGCATCACGCAGAGCAAGGAATACGCCGAGCCGGAATGGTTCGTCGACATCCTGATCGCGGTGGTGTGGGTGTCCTTCGGCGTGGTGTTCTTCGCCACCCTCGCCCGCCGGCGCATCCGCCACATCTACGTGGCCAACTGGTACTACGGCGCGTTCATCATCGCGGTCGGCCTGCTGCACATCGTCAACAACGTCGCGCTGCCGATCAGCCTGACCAAGTCCTACCCGGTCTATTCGGGCGTGGTCGATGCGATGGTGCAGTGGTGGTACGGCCACAATGCGGTGGCGTTTTTCCTCACCGCAGGCTTCCTCGGCATGATGTACTACTTCGTGCCGCGCCAGGCGCAGCAGCCGCTGTGGAGCTACCGTTTCTCCATCGTCAATTTCTGGGCGCTGATCTCGGTGTACATGTGGGCGGGCTCGCACCACCTGATGTACACCGCCCTGCCTGACTGGGTGCAGTCGGTGGGCATGGCGTTCTCGCTGATCCTGCTGATGCCGAGCTGGGGCTCGGCCGCCAACGGACTGCTCACCTTCAACGGTTCATGGCACAAGCTCAAGACCGACCCGGCCGCCAAGTTCATGGTGCTCTCGCTGGTGTTCTACGCCGCGTCCACCTTCGAAGGCTCGATGATGGCGATCAAGACGGTGAACTCGCTGTCGCACTACACCGACTGGACCATCGCCCACGTGCATTCCGGTTCGATCGGCTGGGTGGCGATGATCACCATCGGCTCGCTCTACGCCATGGCGCCGCGTGCGCTGGGCCAGCCCGCCATGTATTCGCGCAAGGCGATGGAACTGCACTTCTGGCTGCACATCATGGGCCTGCTGTTGTACGTGGGTTCGATGTGGACGGCGGGCGTGACCGAAGGCCTGATGTGGCGTGCCACCAACGCGGACGGTTCGCTCACCTATTCCTTCCTGGACAGCCTCATCGCGGTCAAGCCGATGTACCTGATCCGCTGGCTGGGTGGCGTGTTCGTGCTGAGCGGCATGGTGGTGATGGCGTGGAACCTCTGGTACACGGCCGCCGACGCCCGCGCGCGGATCATCAAGCCGATCCCCGTTCCCATCCCCGAACCGGAACCGCACCAGGTTCCCGCCCCGCTCCCGGCGGTAGGTTAAGGCATACACCATGGCCTACAAGCATTTCGAAGCCATCGAGAAACACGCCGCCCTGCTGGGCGTGCTCACTGCCGTCATGGTCTCCATCGGCGGCCTCGCCGAGATCACGCCGCTCTTCATGGAAGCGCACGCGGTCAAGGCGCCGGCACACGTCAAACCCTATGATCCACTGCGTCTCGCCGGCCGCGACATCTACGTGCGCGAAGGCTGCTATCTCTGCCACTCGCAGATGATCCGCGCCCTGCGTGCGGAGACGGAGCGTTACGGCCACTACTCGGTGGCGGAGGAGTCGGTGTACGACCGACCCTTCCAGTGGGGCTCCAAGCGTACCGGCCCGGACCTGGCCCGCGTCGGCGGCAAGTACTCGGACCAGTGGCATGAGTTGCACCTGATAAGTCCGCGCCAGGTCGTGCCGCAGTCGAACATGCCCGGTTATCCGTGGCTGGTGAAGGCCAAGCTGGACGCCAGCGATATCCAGGCGCGCATGCGCGGCTTGCGCAAGCTGGGCGACCCGTATACCGATGCCGACATCGACGGCGCTCCGGCGGCGCTGGAAGGCAAGAGCGAGATGGATGCGCTGGTGGCCTACCTGCAGGGACTGGGCATCAAGAACGAACCCCAGGTCGCCGCGGGCGCCAAGCCGGCCAGCGACGGAGGCGCGCCATGAGCGAGATCTGGGGTCACCTCACCGGGGTCATCATCGTGACGATGATGGTCGCCTTCATATGCATCTGGGCGTGGGCCTGGAGCGGCTATCACAAGAAGGCGTTTTCCCGCATGGCCGAGCTGCCGATGGAAGACGAAGCCGACAACGAACATGCCACGCACGCCATCGAGGGGGGCAAGCAGCCATGAGCCTGTTCTGGTCGCTTTGGATCATGTTCCTGGTGGTGCTCAACCTGGGCATCACGCTGTTCCTCTTCCTGTGGGCGCCGCGCGCCAAGATCCCGGTGCAGGCGGACGGCACCAGCGGTCACGTGTGGGCCCACGGCGTGCTGCGCGAAGGCGTGCAGAAGCTGCCGATGTGGTGGGTCGTGCTGTCGGCGGCGATGTTCGTCATCGGCTTTGCGTACCTGGCGCTGTACCCGGGTTTCGGCGCCTTCAAGGGCGCGCTCGGGTGGACATCGCACAAGGAACTGGCGGAGGCCTCGGCAGCCAACGAAGCCAAGCTGGACGAGCTGATGAAGCGCTTTTCGCTTTATCCGATCGAACAGCTGGCCGGTGACCCGGCCGCGCAGCAGCTCGGCGAACGGCTGTTCATGGACAACTGCGCCGCGTGCCACGGCCGCGCCGCGAACGGCAACGTGCTGCTGGGCGCGCCCGACCTCACTGACAACGACTGGCTGTACGGCGGCGACGGCAAGGACATCTATACGTCCATCCATGACGGGCGCAGCGGCGTGATGCCGCCCTGGGCCAGCCTCGGCGAGGACAACGTGGACCATCTCGTGCAGTACGTGCTGAGCCTCTCCGGCTCGCCGCACGACGAGAAGGCGGCGGAAGCCGGCAAGCCGTTGTTCGCGACCTGCGCGGCCTGTCATGGACCGGACGGCAAGGGCAACCCCGCACTGGGCGCGCCGAACCTCACCGACCACATCTGGTTGCACGGCGGCACCGTCGCGGACATCCACAAGACCATCCACGATGGCCGACAGGGTCACATGCCGGCGTGGAGCCCACGCCTGACCGACGACCAGATCCGTGTACTTGCAGCCTACGTGTACCACGTCTCGCACCATGGCAATGCCAGCGACTAATACCGCGCAGGCCGCTCCCTCCACCTGGTATCGGCAACCGATCGTCTGGCTGGGAGCGATGCTCTTCCTGGCCTCGCTGGCCGGCTGCGTGTGGATGATCGTGCTGGGTGCCCGCCACGCCGACGAACCGGTAGACGCCCCGCACGCCGTCTTCGGCGTGCCGTCGAGTTCGCACAACAGCCACAAGCCACCCGCCACGCCATGAACAGCTACGAGGCATGGGCGCATCCCCGCCTGGCCGCCCAGGTATTGCGGCCTCGTCGTGACGGCCACAGCGAGGTGGCGCTGCGCGTGGAATCGCTGCAGGGTGCCCAGAAGGTGCTTCGTCTGGAACAGGCGATCCATGCGTTGCCGGGCGTGAGCGGGGTAAGCGTCGACGCACCGGCGCGGCGCGTCCGCGTGGTATGGGACACGCGTCGCACCACGCTTCCCTCCCTGCTCCAGGCCTTCGCGTCGATGCGCTGCGCCGCACAGCCGCTGCGCAGCGACAGCATCGACGACACGCGCACGCGCGAAGCACACGACATGCTCAAGCGCATGCTGGTGGCCGGCATGTTCGCGATGCAGGTGATGACCTATGCGTTCGTCATCTATATCGGCGTGGTCGATTTCGTGGATTTCACGACACGCGGCCTGTTCCGCTGGCTGAGCCTGATCTCCACGCTGCCGGTGGTGTTCTATTCCACGCATCCTTTCACCGCGGGCGCGCTGCGCGAGCTGCGCGAACACCGCCTGGGCATCAACCTGCCGGTGGCCCTGGCGGTGTGGCTGGTGTTTCTCGCCAGCACGTACAGCACCGTGCACGGCACGGGCGAGATCTATTTCGACTCGGTGACGATGTTCGTGTTCCTGCTGCTGGCCGGGCGCTACGTCGAATTGCGCGCGCGTCATCGCAGCGGTGCGCTGGGCGACGCGGTGATCGACAGCACGCCGCTGCTGGCCGAACGCCGCAAGCCCGACGGCACGCTGGAAACGGTGCCCGCGATCGAGCTGCTTCCGGGCGATTGCGTACACCTCTCCGAGGGCTCCACCGTGCCAGCCGATGGTGTGCTGGAAAGTACGCGCGTGCAGGTGGATGAGGCCTTGCTCACTGGCGAATCCACGCCGGTCACGCGCCAACGCGGCGAGCATCTGGCCGCGGGCAGCGTGCTGCTCACGGGCCCGGCCCAACTGCGCGTCGAACACGGTGGCGAAGCCACGGCGGTCGCGCGCATCGGTGCGCTTGGCGCCCGCGCACGCCTGGCGCGCGAGGCCGCGTTGCCACGTGGCGATGCGGAACTGCGGCGGTTCGTGGCGCGCGTGCTGGCGCTCACCGTGGTGACGGCACTTGGCTGGCTGCTGGTCGATCCGTCCAGGGCGTTCGCCAGCGCCGTCGCCGTGCTGGTCATCGCCTGCCCCTGCGCCTTCGCGTTGACCGCTCCCGCCGCCCTTACGCGTGCCCTCGGCGTGCTGGCGCAGCGCGGCGTGCTGGTCGCCGACAGCGCGGCGCTCGCCGCCCTGGGTCGCGCCGATCTCGCCATGCTGGACAAGACGGGCACGCTGACCGTGCCTCGTCTCGATCGACAGGACGTCGACGTGCTGCGCGAAGGCGACGCGAACTCGGCGCTTGCCACCGCGGCGGCGCTGGCGCGCGAAAGCTCCCATCCGGTGGCGCAGGCGGTCGCGCACGCGGCGGCCGGCCTTCCGTTGCTGCGCGCGCACGAGGTGTCAGTGACGCCGGGCGGCGGCATCGCAGGCGAGATCGATGGACGTGCATGGCGGCTGGGCCACATCGGCTTTGCACTGGGTCTCGCCGATGGCCGCCCGGACGACCGCTTGTGGCTGGCCGACGACAACGGCGCATTCGCCGCTTTCCGGCTGCGCGAGCGGCCGCGTGACGATGCGCCATCGACCGTGGATGCCCTGCGCGCGGACGGCATGGATCTGCAGATCGCCAGTGGCGATATCGCAACCCGTGTGGCCGCCGTCGCCGACGCGCTTGGCATCGAGACCTGGCATGCCGCGCAGACGCCCGACAGCAAGCTCGCCTTGTTGAAGACAGCCCATGCAAGCGGCCGCGTCACGCTCGCCGTGGGCGACGGCACCAACGACGTGCCGGTACTGGCCGGCGCCGACGTGTCCGCCGCCCTCGCCACGGGCACCGAAGTGGCGCAGGCGCAAGCCGATCTCCTGCTGCTGCACGGACACCTGCACGGCTTGGTGGAGGCGCGTGCGATCGCACGCCAGGTGCAGCATGTCATCGCGCAGGGACGCCGCTGGTCGCTGGGCTACAACCTCTGCGCGGTGCCGTTCGCGGCACTGGGTTGGGTTCCGCCGTGGCTGGCCGCGATCGGCATGTCGCTCAGCTCGCTGGCCGTCGTCGTCAACGCCTGGCGCATCGGCCGCCAGCGCGAAGCCACGCCTCCGGTGCTGCGCGCGTGAACATCCTGCTCGCCCTCATCCCCGTCACGCTGCTGATCATCGTCGTGGCGATCGGCATCTTCTTCTGGGCGGTGAATCACCGGCAATTCGACGACCTGGACAGTCCCGGTGTGCTGCCGTTGATGGAAGAGGAACCGGTCGAACGCGCACGGGCAGAGGCTGCAGTGGCGCCCGGCACGAGAGCCGGCGAAACCGCCGGCCCGTCGCGTACCCCGCGCTGAAAGCTTCCGCCTAGGCGCTTGCCTGCATCGGTCGCAGCGCCACACCCGCTTCGCGCAACGCCTCCATGTGCTGGAGCTTCACGCCACGCCCTTCGACCGCCACCCAGCCCTGCTGGCGGAAACGGCTCAGCACGCGGCTGACCGTCTCCGGCGCCAGGCGCAGGTAACTCGCGATGTCGCTGCGCGACATGGGCAGGCGGTACTGCTCGAATGGCAAACCGCGCCGCGCATAGCGTTCGCTCAGATCCACCAGGAAGGCGGCCACGCGCTCGTCCGCCGTGTGTTCGCCGGCCAGCAGGCTGGCCATGCCCAGTTCCTTGCTCAACAGGCGGAACAGGTGGCGCTGCACCACCGGCAGCACCGACGCGAGGCTGCTCATGGCCGGAAACGAGAAACGGCAGAATTCGGCTTTCTCAAGCGTGAGCGCATCGCAGGGGTAGCAATCGGGATAGATGCCGTTGAGGCCGATGATCTCGCCGGGCAGATAGAAACCCAGCACCTGCTCGCGCCCGTCGCGGCTGAACAGCGACGTCTTCACCGCACCGCGGCGCACTGCATAGAGCGCGCGAAACGATTCGCCGCGTCGAAACACGTGTTCGCCGGCGTCATGCGCATGGACATGCTCCACCAGGCAATGCAGTGCGGCGAGGTCGGACTTGCCGTAACCGCTGGACGTGCACGCTTCGGAGAAGGCGCAGCTTCCACAGAAGGACGTGGCGCCGCCTTCGGCCTCGCGGCAGGCCTGTCCTTCCGCGCAAGTCGTCTCGATGCGTGTCGAGTCCATGAATGTCTCATCGCGATGTAGGGGCACGGCCATTCTATCCAGCATGACCATACGTGCCCGACCTGCGTCTTCGTGCCACAGGATCGGAGCGATCCCCACGCTTGCGCGACAAATCACGGCATTCGCGATGGTCGACTAGGCCACGGCCTCGTTCGACAGCACGGCTCCCGGCCGCTCGTGGTATTCACGGCAGAACTGTTCCACCAGCGACCGATGATTGGGCAGGTCGTGGGCCGCGTGGTCCGCCACCTGCCGGATCATCGCGAACTCCTGGCGCGCCTCCTCGAGGTGCGGGTAGGCGCTGCGCATGGGTTCGAGGTCCGTCTTGAACTCCATGCCGTAGAGCACGTATTGCCAGCTCGATACCAGGAACATTTCCAGGTCGCTGACGAAATCCAGGCGATGCGGCGGCCGGTGCCTCCATAGCGCCAGCTTGTCCTGCAAGGTCTGCGGGATGCTGGCCGGGTCGGCATTGTCCGTCCAGAACTTGGAATCGCGGCGCTGGCTCAGGCAGTAGTGCATCTTGATGAAATCGATGATGCGGTCGTATCGCGCCACCATCATCTCGTTGAAATGACGCGCCGCGCGTTCCATGTCGCCCGTGTCGCCGGGCAGCAAATGCGTGAGCAGATAGGTCGCCAGCTCGATCAGCGCGATGCCGGTCGACTCCAGCGGCTCCACGAAACCACCGGCGAGGCCGACGGCGACGCAGTTCCTGCGCCAGTGCTCCGGGCGATAACCGGTTTCGAACTTGATATGCATCGCCTTCAGGTCGTCGGCGGCGGGGCCGAGATAGCGACGGAACACCTCCTCGGCGCGTGCATCGTCCGTATGGCGCGAGGAATACACGTAGCCCACGCCGCGACGCTTCTGCAGGCCGATGTCCCAGATCCAGCCGGCCTCCTGCGCCGTGGAAATGGTGTACGACGGAATCGGTGTGTCGGGACGCTCGTACGGCACCTGCATGGCGACCGCGCGATCGGCGAACAACACGTCGCGCCGGCTGCGGAACGGCGACTGCATGGCGCTACCGATCAGCGAGCCGCGCAGGCCGGTGCAATCCACGTAGAGATCGGCGGTGAGTTCACCCAGTTCATGGGTGATCACGCGATCGATGGCGCCGTGCTCATCGAGCTCCACGCGATCCACCGTCGCGACATGGCGCTTGACACCCAGTGCGTCCTGCCCATGTTCCGCGAGCACCTTGGCGAAGCACGCGGCGTCGAAATGGAAGGCATGGTTCATCGGTCCCTGGTAATCGGGGTCCGTCGGGCGCTTGGGTGCACGATTGCGCTCGACCAGGGCGCTCTGCATGGTCACCGCGTCGGCGAAAGACATGCCATCGGGCGCCGCGCCCAGCAACCAGTACGGCAACAACTCCGGCCCGCCCGGCCGTTGGCTGGGCTGACTGAAGGGATGGAAGAAGTGGCTATGGCCAGGCGAGCCCGGCGGCCTCACCCAATGGCGATAGTGGATGCCTTGCTTGTAGGTCGCCGTGGCGCCGACCAAAAAACGTCGTTCGTCCAGACCTATGGCGGACAGCGTGCCGCGGATCGATGGAAACGTCGCCTCGCCCACGCCGAGCAGGCCGATGTTGCTCGACTCCACCAGATGCACCTGCACGCTGGCGGGATCGACCGCGTTCACCGCCTTGGCAAGGTAACACGCGGCAAGCCATCCGGCCGTACCGCCACCCACCACGAGGATCTTCTTCAATCGTGCCATCGGTGTTCCCCTCTGCGATGCCCGGCTATCGATACGGCGATGCGTGTATCCCTCAAAGGAGACCGGGTCCCCGCCGGGACCCGGTCAAATGCCATTCCGGGGAGGGTAGCGACACCTTCATCCGATGGCATCGCCAAGAACGGCAAAACGTCGGCGGCGCCCATCCGCGGGCGCCGCCCATGACCGCATCAGAACCAGACGCCCAGCTGCACGCCGAAGACGCGTGGCGGCAGGTATTGCGATACGTACTGGTACACGCCCGGCGCGAGCTGGAAGCGCCCCGCGCTGGTGCGCACGCGACCGTCGGTGAAGTTCTGCACGTACGCGTTCACCCACCAGCGATCCTGCGGCTCGGTGTAGCGCAGCGAGAGGTCCCCGCGGAAGTACGCCTTCTGCTTGTCGCCATCGCCCAGGTTGAACGTGCTCAGCCACTGGTCGGTCTGGTATTGGCCGCTGAAGCGCGGCGTCAGGCGACCACCGTTGCCCAGGTGGAAATCGTGCTCATAGATCGCCGTGAGCGAGAACGTCGGCGCATGCGGCAAATCGTTGCCCGTGATGTCCATGCAACTGGCGATGCCCGACTGCGGCGCACACGCCGGCAGACCCTGGTAGTCATTGCTGCCGGCATAGAGCAGCGTGCCGAGCTCCTTCTTCGGGATATACGACAGCACGAAGTTGGCGCGGTCATCCTGCTGCTGGAAGGCGAGTTCGGATTCGAAGCCGATGACCTTGGTGCTGCCGCCCACGTTGTTGAAACCGAGGCCGCGATTGCCATCCGGGTACGTGATGGGCGCGGACAGCTGGAAGTCCTTGAAGTCCTCGTAGTACAACGCGCTGTTCCACGTCATGTGGCCATCGAGGAACGCGAACTTCGCGCCGACTTCGTAGTTGGTCAGCTTCTCGGGCTTGTACAGCGTGCCGGCGTCCTGCGTGCCGCCCGACTTGTAGCCGGTGGAGACGCTGCCGTACAGCAGGCCGTTGTCGCCGACGTCGGTGTCGATGCGCGCCAGCCAGGTGACTTCGTCGTCGCTGTACTTCGCGTCGTTGTAGGTCGATACGGCGAAACCGGTCGCCGCGCTCGGTATCGTGCTCACCGCGATCGGCACCTGCGGCACGGTCGGGTCGTAATCCCAACCCCAGCCGCGGCCGCCGATGTTCTTCTTCTCGTCGTCGGACCAGCGCAGGCCGCCGGTCAGGCGCCAGTGGTCGGACATATGCCAGGTCGCCTGGCCGAACACCGCCTTCGAATCCACCGTCTCCTTCGGCTGGATGAAGGAGCCCTGCCACGACACCGAGCCGTACTGCGTGCCGTTCATGATCGGGATGTCGAAGCGGATGTTGTTGTCTTCGTAGCCGTAGTACGCGCCGACGATCCAGTCGAGCGTCTGCTGGCCTACCGAACGCAGGTCGAACTCGTGGCTGTAGCTCTTGTAATTGGAATAGTTGGTGCGATCGTTCTGGTTCGATGCGCCCGTGCTGAAGCTGGTGGGCACCTGCACGCCGTTGTCCTGGTCGAACTGGCTCTTGCCCGAGAAACGGTTGTAGCCGGCGACATAGCTGAACTGCATGCCGTCGTTGATGTTCCAATCCATGCGGCTGCGAAGCGTGCCCGAATTGCGGTGCAGGTACGGGGCGGTGTCGATCAGCGCCGACCAGAAATCCTGGCCCTGGCGCGGCGTCTGCATCAGGCTCATGTCCGGCGTGCCGCGATCGATGAAGTACTCGTACGACAGGTTCCACTTGAACGCTTCGTTCGGCTGCCACAACGCACTCACGCGCGCGGCCGACTGGTCCTGCGCGTTGTACTTGTCGCCGCCCTGCACGAACACGCTGGGGTCGATCGGGCGGAAATTGGCCGCGGTGCCGCCACTGGCCAGATAGGCCGCCTGCTGTTGCGCCACGGATGGCAGCAGCGCGCCGGGGTTCTGGTAGTCCACATAACCATCGTGCTGCTCGTGCACCACCGCCACGCGCATCGCGAACGTATTGCTGATGGGCAGGTTCACCGCGGCGCGCGCGCCCATCTGGTTGTAGCTGCCGGCATCGATCTGGGCGTTGCCGTAGAAGCCGGCATTGATGTCCGGTTTGGCCGTCTGGAAGCTGATCGCACCGGCCGTGGAGTTGCGACCCCACAACGTGCCCTGCGGACCGCGCAGCACTTCGACGCCGTCCATGTCCAGCAGCAGGCCGGAAGCGGCTTCGGCGCGCGGCGCATACACGCCATCGACGAAGGTGGCGACCTCGGGGTCGGCGTATTCGGTCTTGGCGCTGTCGTTGCCGATACCGCGCAAGGTCAGCGTCACGACGCCATGGTCACCCTGCGAGGTGCCCTGCAGGCCCGGGACCAGCTTGGTCAGGTCCTGCACCGTCATCACGCGCTCCTTGTCGAGCGTGTCGGGCGTGATGGCACTGACGGCGACCGGGGTTTTCTGCAGCGGCGTTTCGCGCTTGGTCGCACTGACCTGGATCGCGTCCAACTGCTTGACCTTCTTTTCGACCGGTGCCGAACCCTGTGACTGGTCCTGGGACGTCGCGTCCTGGTCGGCTGCCAGCACCACGCCAGGAGCGAGCACCAGCGACATGGCAACGTACAACGCCGAGTAGCGCAGCTTCATTTAGCTTCCCCTCTCTTTGTTCGGAATAGTTTTGCGACATCGCCCCTCGACGTGCCGCCCTTGTCTTCCATTCCCGGTGACAGCGCTGTCGTACCGCAATGACAGCGCTGTCATGGCTTGATCATAAGACGCTTCGCCGGCAGATGCTTGCCGCATAGCAGCAAGCATCTTCTTAGTTACAAATCATTGATTAAACGTGCATTAGCTGCGTGAGCAAGGCCAAATGGGCCGTCATTTGACGCAGGGCAAATAGACGTCTCGATGTCCAAAGCGCCTGAGACGGCACCGGATGCGCTTACCGGCCTCACTTGGCACAGTCCACGACTTGATCGGCATCCGTACCGAGTGCCGCGCGGGAAATCGCGACTTCGGCTCCCTTCCCTGCTCCCCAGGCGAACGGCTGCTCGATGTGGTGCATGTCCGCGCCTGCCTTGCGGAAGCACTTCAGCGGTACGCCGATGCGCAGCCATTGGCCGGCCGCCTGCGACGCGAGCTGCGGACCAAGTTCGACACGTCCCTGACAACCCTTGCCGCAACCCATGCCGATCCATGCGTCCTTGCCGGGCAGCGCATCGATGCGCAGCGTCGTGATCAACAGCACGTCGCCGTTGGTTTCACGATCCAGATCCATTGGCGCGCGTGCCGTAATGACCAGCTGCGCATCGCTCTTTCTCCAGGCGAAGCGACGCGCATCCTCCTGCGCCTTGTAATCGAGTGCCGTCATGCGCAACGCACCGTCGCTCGTTGCCGCCGGCGATACGTCGCCCGGCGTCGATGCCCCATCGGCACCACGAAGCGTGAAGCCGTATCCATGCACGGGCTTGCCGCGTTCGAGGTAGTTGCCGACCGGAACCTGTTCGCCGGTGATGCCGGATGCTTCAGGCAACGCGGGCAACGTGCCGTGATCGGCGTACGTCAGGCCATAGCCCAGGGGGAACAGCGGACTGCCCTGCCCGTGCACCGCGCTGCGCGGCCACGCAAACGAAAGCTTGCCGTGGAAGTCATGGGCAACCTTGCCCTCACGCGTACGCAGCAGCACATCCGCGACACCGCCACCTTCGCTGCCCGGCAGCCAGGCCGCGACGAATGCTTCAGCGGCATTGATCTCGCGATTCATCCACAGCGGGCGTCCACTCAGGAACACGGCCACCACGGGCACACCTTCGCCGCGCAGATGGCGGATCAGTTCCAGATCGTGGTCGTCGCCCGGGCGATACAGCAGGTTCGGGATGTCGCCCTGGAATTCCGCATAGGGGTCTTCGCCAAACACCACGACGGCCACGTCCGGCTTGCCCGAGTGATGACCATCCGCGGCGATCTCGACCGTGCCCCCGGCAGCCTTCACCTGTTCCGCGATACCGGCTCCGATGGATTGCGCGCCGGGGAAGTTGGCGTTCTTGAGTCCGGCTCCCTGCCAGGTCAGCGTCCAGCCACCACTCTGTCGCGAGATGTTGTCCGCGCCATCGCCTGCAACGAGGATGTGCTTGCGCGGATCGAGCGGCAGCAGCCCTCCGTTGTTCTTCAGCAGCACCAGCGACTCGCGCACGGCGCGCCGGGCGATCGCGCGATGCGCGGGACTGCCCACCACGTCGGCGGAGCGCGCCGCCAGCGGGTTGGACGAGGGCAGGCCCTCCTCGAACAGGCCGGCGCGGAACTTCACGCGCAGGATGCGCGCCACCGCATCGTCCACACGCGACATGGGAATCGCGCCCGACTTCACTTCAGCGAGCGTGTGCTCGTACAGGCCGCGCCAACTATCTGGCGCCATCAGCATGTCGACGCCGGCGTTGATCGACACGGGGCAATCCTCGTTCGTACAGCCGGGCACCTGGCCGTGCGCATTCCAGTCGCCGACGACGAAGCCCTGGAAATCCATGCGCCCCTTGAGCACATCGGTAAGCAGCGCCTTGTTGCCGTGCATCTTCTGGCCGTTCCAGCTCGAGAAGGATGCCATCACGCTCTGCACGCCCGCATCGATCGCCGGCGGATAACCGGCGGCGTGAACCGTGCGCAGGACTTCTTCGCTGATCTGCGCGTCGCCCTGGTCCTTGCCGTCCTTGGTGCCGCCATCGGCGAGGAAGTGCTTGGCCGAGGCGACCACATGCGACCGGTCGAGAAACTGCGGCGTGCCCACCTTGCCCTGCAGGCCCTCGACGGTGGCGCCGGCGTACTGCGCCACCAGCTTCGGATCCTGCGAATAGCCTTCGTAGGAGCGTCCCCAGCGCACGTCCTGCGGCACCGCCAACGCAGGCGCGAAAGTCCAGTTGAGGCCGGTGGCGCGCACTTCCTCCGCGGTCGCTTCGCCGATCTCGCGCATCAGCTCGGGATCATGCGTGGCGCCCAGCGCGGAGTTCTGCGGAAACAGCGTCGCGCCGACGGCGCCGTTATGGCCGTGCACCGCATCGATGCCGAACAGCAAGGGAATCGCCACGTGGCCGCCGCTGGTGTCCATCGCAGCGCGGTGGAATGCGTCGGCCAACGCCTTCCACTGCTCCGCGTTCGCCAGCAGCTGGCCGCCGGGCTTGGAATTGCCACCGGCCAGGACCGAGCCCAGCCGATACTTGCGCACGTCGTCCGGCGTCACGCTGAGGATGTCCGCCTGGACCAGCTGGCCGACCTTGTCCTCCACCGTCATCCTGGCCATCAACGCAGAGACCCGCTGCTCCAGCGCGGCATCCATCGGCAATGGCCAGGTGGCTTTGGGCCACAGCGCCGGATGGATGGCGGTGTCGGTAGCGGCCAGCACGCTGCCGGCCAGCAACGTCGCGGACGCCGTCACCAGGACGGCCGAGGCCACACGCAAACCACGGCGGGTCAAAGACACGGAGCTCTCCCCAACAAATCCATCGCGGCTCCCCCACGGAGCCATGGGAGCCGCAGCCTGACAGAAATGACAGCGCTGTCAAATTGCAGTGCAACAAGAAAAGCCTAGTGCCCTGCCGACGCACCCCTGCGCGGCCGGTCAGGCACTCTGCCCGTGGAACCGCGCAGGCACAGGGCGAACTTGGCGTAGACCATCGCGCCTCCGCCGTCCCTGATCGTCCGCAGCAACTGGTTGGCGGCGATGCGCCCCATGTCGCGGCACGGCTGATGGATGGTCGTCAGCGACGGCCATATCTGCCGTGACATCGGCGTGTCGTCGAATCCGCAGACGGAGAGGTCACGCGGCACTGTCAGCCCCGCTTCGTTGGCGGCCCAGATCACGCCCGCCGCCATGTCGTCGTTCGCGGCGAAAATCGCCGTCGGTGGCGACGCCAGCGCCAGCATTGTCCGCGTCGCCAGCACGCCCGAGTCGAACGAGAAATGTCCCTGCACCACGAGCCGATGGTCGTAGCGCAGGCCGCTCTGCTCCAACCCGTCGCAATAGCCGTCCAAACGCCAGCGCGATGCGCCGTGGTCCGGATGGCCGATGATGTGGCCGATGCGGCGATGACCCAGCGAAGCCAGGTGCGCCACCATCTCGCATGCGGCGCGGCGCTCGTCGAGCACGACGCCTGCGCAATTGCGATCGCGCGGCGCGACGCACGCGAACGGGACGCCCCATTCCCGCAGGCGCGCCAGCAGATCCTCGTGGTCGCTGATCGGCGGCGTGAGGATGAGGCCATCCAGCCGGCGCTCGGAAATCAGCTTCTCCACTTGCTCCACAAACCGCGGAGCGGTCGCGTCCAGCGGTTGCAGCATCATGCTGTAGCGCTGGGCGTCGCATGCCTCCAGCACGCCGTCCTGCACTTCCATCATGTAACTCGGCGACGGGTTGTCGTAGAGCAAGGCCACCAGGAACGAACGATTCGCAGCGAGGCTTCGCGCCGAAGGGTGTGGGCGATAGTCGAGCGACCTGACCGCATCGAGGATGCGTTGGCGCGTGTCTTCGCGCACGTTGCGTTCGTTGTTGAGTACCCGCGAAACGGTCTTGGGAGACACTCCCGCCACTTTCGCCACGTCTTCGATGCGTGCGCGCATAGTCACCTGAAGTCACGATCGTGGAGCGCTCCGGCGAATCCCTGACCGACACGCGAGAGCGAACGTCGCCGTGCCGAAGGGAGGAGCCGCTTCATCCTAGCACCGGGTTTGGTCGCCGCAGGAAGCACCGCGAAGAGACGAAGCCAGGCATCCATTGCATTCGGTCGTCCCGCCCCACATCTAACTTCGCGCGCGCGTACGCGCGGTTAACGTCGACTGGGGTCGATACCGCCAGAGACGGTTTTTTCTGGGAAAATGCGCGCCAGAAGCGCTGCGGCAGCGGCGCGTTCTCCAACTTCATGCATTCAGGTGGCACAGTGATAAAGCTGGTGGGTTTCGATGGCGACGACACGCTGTGGCACAGCGAGGGCTTCTATCAATCGGCGCATGACGCGTTCGAACAGATCGTCGGCCACTATGTCGACCTCGCGCATCTCGGTCTTCGCGACCGCCTGCTCGCCACCGAGCGGCGCAACATCCGCCTGTTCGGTTATGGCGCCAAGGGCATGACGCTGTCGATGCTGGAAGCGGCCATCGACATCACGCAATCGCGCATCAGCGCCACGGATCTTCATCGCATCATCGCGATCGGCAAGGAGGTCCTGGCGCATCCGGTGGAACTGCTGCCCGGCATCCGTGCCGCGGTGGAGGCCGTGGCCGAGCATCACCATGTCGTGCTGATCACCAAGGGCGACCTGTTCCACCAGGAACAGAAGGTCGCCAGCAGCGGCCTCGCCGACCTGTTCCGTCGTATCGAGATTGTTTCGGAGAAGGACGAGCGCGCCTATCGACGCGTGCTCGCGGAATTCGAACTCTCTCCGCAACATTTCGCCATGGTCGGCAATTCGTTGCGATCGGACATCGCGCCCGTGGTCCAACTCGGCGGCTGGGGCGTGTACATGCCCTATCACGTTACCTGGGCACATGAAGCCGATTCGGATTTCGTGGACCATACGTCGCATGTCGCCCAAGTCGATGGCCCCAGCGGCATCGCCGCCGCCATCGAGGAGTTGCAGACCCGTGCTGCCGCATGAATCCGCCGTGATGCCTGACGCCGACCTGGTCCGCGACCAGGATCGCCTGCGCACATTCATCGAGGCGCATCCAAAGCTGTTCGTGCTGACGGGCGCAGGTTGCAGCACCGATTCGGGCATTCCCGACTATCGCGACACGGACGGCGGCTGGAAGCGGCCACAACCCGTCACCTATCAGGCTTTCATGGGCGATCTGCGCACACGCCAGCGCTACTGGGCACGCAGCCTGGTGGGTTGGCGCCGTTTCGGCAACGCACGGCCGAACGACACGCATCATGCGCTGGCGCGACTGGAGCAGCGCGGCCATGCCCGGATGCTGCTGACGCAGAATGTCGATGGACTGCACCAGGCCGCGGGGCATCGCCAGGTGATCGACCTGCATGGCCGCCTCGACGAGGTGCGTTGCACGGCATGCGACAACCACCTGCCTCGCGGCGCGTTCCAGCAGATGCTGGTCGAACGCAATCCGGCCTGGGCGCTTCTGGATGCTGCGGATGCACCCGACGGCGACGCCGACCTGGATGGGCGGGATTTCTCGAACTTCCATGTTCCACCCTGCCCCGCATGCGCCGGCGTGCTCAAACCCGACGTGGTGTTCTTCGGTGAAAGCGTGCCGCGCGAACGCGTTGACGCGGCCATCACGTCACTGAATGACGCGGACGGGGTGCTGGTGGTGGGCTCGTCGCTGATGGTGTTTTCGGGCTACCGCTTCGTGGCCGCGGCAGCCCGGGACGGCAAGCCGGTGGCTGCCGTCAACCTCGGGCGGACACGCGCCGATCCGCTGCTGGCGCTGAAGATCGAACGATCTTGCGCGGACGTCCTGGCCTTCATCGCCTGAGGCATGCGGTCACGTGCCGCTCGCGAAGTATGACAATTTGATGCAAAGTAGACGTCCCGGCCGGTCGGAAAATTTTTCCATGAGTGCCAGGCTACAGCATCGCGCAGCGTCGCCACGCGCCTTATCGGGCCATGCCATGGTCAAGTCACCTGCTCCCTCGGCATTCGATCGCATCCGAAAAAGTTTGGACGGCTATTTCGCCAAGGCCGTGAATGCGCGCAAGCGCCTGCTCACCGAACCCTACGATGCAAAACTGTTGCATGCATGGCGCGTCAACCTGCGCCGCATCACCGCAACACTGAAAGACGTGGCGCAGTTTTCGGACGATGATCTCGACGATGTCCATGCCTATCTGCGCGAATGCCGCGAAGCAACCGGGGAAACGCGCGATATCGACATCCTGGTGGATGAGACCTTGCCGGGTTTCGTCGAGAAGCATGCTCCGGAAGAAAACGACATCGACACCACCACCAAGGTGTTGAAGGCCCGCCAGGCCGGGGCGCGCACGCAAGCCGTGGCCGCGTTGAAGAAATACGACCTCGCGGTACCCATGCGCGCATTGCGACACTGGGAGGCAACGCTCGAGCCGCCCACCGACAGCATGACGCGCAAGCTGGCGTCCTCTTCCATCGAAAAACACTACCGTCAGCTGGTGAAGCGCGCCGAAAAGCTCGATGGCGGCCAGAAGACCCTGCATCGCCTTCGCACCGCCACCAAGAAACTTCGCTATACCGTCGAACTTTACGCGCACCTCTTCCCGAAGCAGGCGACGGGTTCATGGCTCAAGCAGCTTGCCGATCTGCAAGGGCACCTTGGGTTGGCGCATGATCGGCTGATGGGCCGAAAGCTCATCGCAACCGCCGCGGCCGATGATGCGAAGGCGCCCAAGCCGTTCCGACGCTGGGCCAAGCGCACCGCCTATGACGCATCGAAGGACGCCATGCGATCGCTGTCGAAGCTCGAACATCTGCGCCACTACTGGCGCGCGCACGCCAACTGACCGGCTTACCGCCGCGCGCGAAAGAATTCGCGCAGCATGGTCGACGACTCGTCCGCCAGCAGACCGCCTTCGACATGGATGCGATGGTTGTGGCGATCCGAAACCAGGGTGTCGAACACACTGCCTGCCGCGCCGGTCTTCGGATCGGTAGCGCCGTAAACCACGCGACCGATGCGCGCGTGCACCAACGCCATCGCGCACATCGCACACGGCTCCAGCGTCACGTACAACGTTGCGCCGGGCATGCGATAGTTCGCCAGTTTCTCGCCTGCCGCACGCAGCGCCATGATTTCCGCATGGGCGCTGGGATCGTTGAGCGTGATATTGCGATTCCAGCCCAGCCCGATGATCTCGCCATCCTGGACCAGCACGGCGCCTACCGGCACCTCGTTTTCCGCATCACGCGCATGCCCGGCCAGCTGCAGCGCACGCCGCATATAGCCTTCGTCTTCCTGTGAAAACGGCGGTGCCGGAAGCAGCGTGTCGTCGGTCATCGTGGCCATCTAAGCGAGCGCGGGCCGTCATTCTAACGGCGCTTCCCGCTTCTTTCCGCATCCCTGTCCTTGCGTGACGACACCGCGACCGTCCGCCTTGCGACGCTGCGGCGCCAAAAATGATCAATGCACATGCTCCGATCGCAGGCATGAACGGAGCGGGCTGAAGCGCTCCTTCCTAACGAATTGCCCACGTTTTACACAACTGCCGATGTCATTGGCCTGCTTACCATGCGGCCCATGTGTGCCACGCACGCTCAACGCAGTGGGAGGGGACTGAGCCTGGCGGCCGCGGCTTTGGCCGTGATGTTCGTCGGCGCGACGCTTCCCACGCCCCTGTATCCGCTGTACCGGCAACGGTTCGGCTTTGGCGAAATCACGCTCACGCTGGTCTATTCGATCTACGTGCTCGGCAATCTCTGCGCCCTGTTCTTTTTCGCACGGTTGTCGGACCAGATCGGTCGCAAGGCGACGGCATGGCCCGCCGTCGTCATCGGCGCAGCCAGCACGGTGGCTTTCGGACTTGCCAGCGGCACGGCCTGGTTGTTCGTCGCGCGCGCGCTCAGCGGCTTTGCCACGGGGCTGGCGTCCAGCACGCTGACGGCATGGATCGCCGAGCTGCAGCCGGAGGGACGCAGCCGCGCCGGCGCCGTGACAGCCACCGTCGCCAATTTTCTGGGCCTCGCCATCGGGCCGCTCATCGGCAGCCTTCCCGCACAATTCGGGGTGCAGCCGCTGCGCCTGCCCTTCGTGGTGTACCTGGTGACACTCGCCGCCATGGGCATCGCGCTGTCGTATGTGCCGGAAACGGTGGAACGTCGAACGCGAGACTTCAGCGAGCTGTCCATGCGGCCGCGCTTCGGCGTACCAAAGGAGCGGCTCGCGGCCTTCGTATCGCCCGCGGTGACGGCGTTCGTCACCTTCGCACTCATCGGCTTCTACGCGGCGCTTATTCCCAGCCTGCTCGCCGATGCGCTGAAGGATCCTCGCCCGCTGGTGTCGGGCGCCGTACTTTTCCTGCTCTTTGCGGTGGCCGCCATCGCCGTTGTCGCCACGCGTGCGATGGCGAGTCGTACCGCCATGCTGGTCAGCCTCGCGCTGTACCCACCCGCTGTCGCGCTGTTGATCCTGTCAGAGCACGCCCATCGGCACTCCCTGCTGCTGGCCGCCTCGGCATTGGCCGGCATCGCCACATCGCTGGGCTATCGTGGAAGCCTCGCACTGGTCAACCGCATCGCGCCGCAAGAACGCCGTGGCGAAGTGGTTTCCACCTATCTCATCGTGATGTTCTGCGGCAACTCGCTGCCGGTCATTGGCATCGGGCTGCTCTCTGCACGGACTGGCGCATCCATCGCGCATGTCGCGTTCGCCGCACTGATTGCCGCGCTTGCCGTGATCGGCCTGGCCGTGGGCTGGAAATACGCGCCCAGGGACCCGGCAACAGAATCCATTGAGTAGACGTCTTCCCTGGAGGATCGATTCGATCTTGGCAAAAAAGCTCGTCCCCGATGGATATCTTGATCGATGGAGCCCACCATGAATGACACGCGCACGACGACACACGCGATAGCAACGGTTGTCGTTACCCGATCCGAGGCCAAGCCCTATGACGAAAGCTCGCACCCGGCGCTGTTTGAGATCGCGTTGACGGAAACATTCACCGGGGACGTCGAAGCAGAGTCCGAGGTTCGCGCGTTGCAGGCCCGGCGTGCCGACGGGTCCGCGAGCATGGTCAGCATGCAACGCGTCCGGGGAACCCTGAGCGGCCGCCGGGGATCCTTCGTGCTGCAGGGCTCCGAAATCATTCAGAACGGCAGGATCGAGGCCGCCTGGTTTGTCGTTCCCGGTTCGGGAACTGGCGATCTCTCCGGACTGCACGGCGAAGGCGGCTTTGAGGGCGAGTTTGGCAAAAGCTCCGACGCCACCCTGGACTATGGGTTCACGTGATGCGACCGGAGCGTTATCGGCATGCCGTGGTTCCGCACATCTATATCGATGGCGCGGCACGGGCGATGGAATTTTATGCGCGGGCCTTCGGTGCTGAAGAGCTTCTTCGCATCGCCGGGCCTGACGGGAAAATCCTGCATGCGGAGATTTCCATCTGCGGCTCGGTGATTATGCTGGGCGATCCTGACGACCGGCTCTATGCGGAACCGCGGGCGCTCGGGCGCACCACGGCTGGCCTGCACATCTTCACGGATGACAACGCTGCGTTGCTTCGCCGCGCTGTGGATGCGGGCGCGGAGCTGATCCAGCCGCCGACCGACATGTTCTATGGCGCCAATTCCGCAAGCGTGCGCGATCCCTACGGTCATGTCTGGGTGCTGCTAACCTGGAAGGAGGACCTTTCGCCCGCCGAAATGGAACGGCGAGGACGTCGCTGACGATCCACCCCGTGCCGCGCCAGAGAACGCTACGAAAGACCGCCGCCCCGTGACTCGCTCAGGCCCGGATGTAGACCCACGCTTCGTTGCCGGAATTCAACCGCACCGCGACCCGCTTGTAGTCCGCGACTTCGTACTGGTCCGCCGCGGCCAGCTCCGCCGAGGTGATTCGGAATACCTTGCCGGCGACTTCATCGGCCGGATTGCCGCTGGGGGCGACGATCGGATGGAATCGCTCGCCGCTCTTGCGCAGGACTTCCGGATCGGTGATCTCCACCATCGTCTTGCGATAGCCCGGCATGGCGTCGTCTTCGCCATGCAGCAGCCGACCGAAGGACTCGAGCTGCACCTGCTCGAGCTGCAGTGTTCCGTAGGAAAACAGCAGTTCGTATGCCCCTTCAGGGGAAGTCATTACGAATCCTTGTTTATCAAAGAATTACCAAACATTCCTGATATCAACGGATGAGTCAGGAGCGGCCTGGCCTCATTCCCACTCGATCATCAACGAGTCACGCAAGTCCGCGTGATTAAAGGGATTGGCTTTGATCGACATGGGCCTTTACCGTCGCTTTTACCGTCAGAAAAACACGCCCTTTGCTGGCGCGGGTTTGCGCGGCATCGGCTCATCATCAATCAACTTCAGGATACCGGAGAAATTCCCAACCGTCAGCCAACGTAAGCGCACGCAGGCGAGCACTATCCGGTAGCTGAGACTTGGAAAGTGTCTAGGGATGCTCCCCCGACTGCTCGGCGTCCCAAAAGCGCTGCATCGCTTCGAAGGCTTTTCGCTCAAGGTCCTGCATTCGTGTCAAAGCATCAGGCTCGGGTACGGGCCGGAAGCTCGACGACAACTGTTCAACGTCACGTCGCGCGGCCAGCCAAGCCTGCAGCAAAGGCTGCCACTGACGATCCCAATGACTGAAGGGCCGCGAATCAGGCGACGACACTTTACGCAGCACCTGATGCATGACGGCTCCGGCGGTCCGCGTCGGGTCGTCCCATTTGACCGGAACACTCCAGCCGGCGTCGCGGACGCCACTAGCGCTCCGGAGGTCAGGCCCCACCATGGGAACAGGTGCGCCCACGACAGTTCCGAATCCGAAGAGCTTGTGATCAACGCGATCGCCTTCCTCGAGTGGGCAGTTCGAACTACTCATTTGGGTATCCTCTCTTCATGCAATTTCATCGGCTTTGTGTGGGCACTGCTCAAACCATAAACGCCGGTTGAGCGATAACGACCGGGCTGACCACATCGCGAATCTCACTGAGTCCCGCAATGAGCAGGTCGTATTGCTCGGTGCGTCGTCCTTGGTCCCAGATGATCGGGAGCACTTTGCGGTAGGGGCTGCCGCGCTTCAGGTAAAGGCTGACGTCTTCACCAATCTGCGAAATCAGGTCCTGCGGTGTGCTGCTCTTTCGCCAATACTTGACCTCGATCACCAGGTGCAGCGACGGGACTACCAAGTCTGCCCGCGGCTTCTTTTGCCCCACCGACGCAAGCCACTCTTCATCACGCAGATCGGGCAACACTGGCGCAAGCACCGCGCACAGAAGATTCTGAAAGTGGTATTCGTTTTCAACCGCCCACTTTTGCGCTGTCGAGTTCGGCGTCTTCTTCTGTTCGTCCCAAGTCCACCGACGCAACCCGGATGGGAGCCGGCGAAGCAGCAGTCCGACATCGTCTAGGCTCGGTGCGCGCAGATCGATCTGCGCCGCGCCCTGGGCGAGATAGTGAAACGCTCCCAGATCCAAGGCCGCCTGTTCAGGGTCGTCATAAACAACCGACTTGATGCGGCTAAGCAACTGCGACGCAAAGTCGTTATCGACCGCCGGCGAAGCATCCGCCAAGCGACGTGCGACGTAGATAGCCGCGCCCGCAGTGGCGGGCACCACTGCCAGTTCGCCGTTCAATCCCACCTCGGACCGCGTCTTGATCATGGACAGCAGTTCATGGCGCCAGCCGACTTCCGCCGGCAACAGCGGCTGCAGCTTTGCATAGAGCGACGCGAACCATGCGCCGAATTTCGGCCAGCGCACATCATCGGATGTGGCCAACAAACCCACCAGAACGCCGGTATGCGCTAACGGCTGCATAAGACTGACGAGAGCCGTTTGGGAATCGCCTCTACGCCCCATCAACCAGTCCGCGCCCTGCGCAAATGATTCGCGGCATGCATCACTCAACGTCGGATCGATGCTCAGCAGGAACCCTAAAGCCGCCACGGCATGAATCGACCGGCCACCGCCGGCAATCTCTTCGCACAAGTCCCGCGCCATTGCGGCGCTCTGCTGGGTGGACAACCCTTCGGTGAGCACCCAGTGATAAAAGGCAATCGACAGCGGACCCGCAGTCGTCAGTGTCTCGGCCTGCCCCGCCACCGCGCGCAGCGCTTCGTGCAGCATCGGGTTGCCGGCGCTCATAGAAACCACCGCGTTGTGCCGATCTTGCCGAGCATCACACTCGGGCTCCACCGGCTACCCAACCGGTCAAGCCGCCCTAAGAGACCCGCGACAAGGTCGGAGTAGTAGATGGTGACCGGCATCGCCGCCGGCAGGAAGCTGCGCCAGGAATGGTTCGAAAACCAATAGACCTGTTTGGTGAGATAGATGATGTCCGTGAACGTCGAATCGCGATGCAGGCTTAGCAGTAGCGGTTTGGGTAGGCCATCCGTCGGGCGCTTGAGCTGCTGCGGCCCCGTCAACGTCAACAACGTCTCGTTGTGTCCTACTTCCGCAAAAAGGCCTCGAACCGGCGTCTTCTCTCCCCTGCCCTTGGTCCCGATGGAATCATCGTCAAACAGCAGATACGGATGGTCCTGTTTGACGTGCAGGAAGGCGAACTGCAGATCGAATTCAGAGAACTCCTTCAACGCCGCCTTGACCGATTCCACCTCAGTATTGCGCATCGGCTTGAACGCATGAACGATCACGCGTACCGAATCGCCCTTGATCCAGTTCATCTCGTTGCGTACACGCTGAAGGGTCGCCTGCAATGATTCCGTCAGGGCCTCGCCGTACTTCGACATGGGGACGGCGTTCGACAGATTCGATAGCAGATAGCCGCCGTCGCCGCGAAAGACGCTGGTAATTCCGACGATTCTTTCTTTCCTAGAAAATCGGGATTCGCCAATCGCGGCGCTGCCCAGGCCGATGACCACCTCGTGTGCGATGCCCTTGTCCGACTTGATCAGCCAAGGAATGCCGCCGAGCTTGGCATAGACCGCAAGGGCGAGATTGCTGAGGGTGTAGGCGAGACTGGCCGGTGCCATCGAGAACGTCTCGAACGCTACGAACTGCGTGGGGATCTGGTTGGAGAGAAACGCCGCCTTGGCCACCAGATACGGATTCTTCTGCGGCGCCAACTGGCGTGAATCCCGCTCGGTCTGCACCAAGGCCAGATGCCAGGGCATACCCTCGGCGCCCATCCGGACTGCTTTGGAAGCAGCCGCATGGTAGGCGTCGGCCGTGAACGCATCCGCCTCCACGAACGTCAGGTTGATGTCCTGCAATCCGTAGATGCCGAGAAACCCTCGGCCGAATGGCAATGACTTGCCGTCGACCGACAGGCCGTCCCGAAACTTCCGAAGGAACAGTTCAAATTGACCACGCCGCGCGCGGTCGCAGATCACGCAGACATTCGGTCGTGTGGGCGTGAAGACGTGCCGGCTGTAGGGGCCGAACTTGCTTAGACCAACCGCTGCCCGTGACTCCGACTTGAGCGTGCCGGCGTCGAAAACATAGGTCGGCGTCGTGCCCTCGATGAAACGGGGGAAGTTCTGCGCGTCTTTCTCGCTCAGCAGGTTGCCGATACCAACGCTGAGACCTTCTTGCAGCTCGATCTCGCCGAGGCCGCGGAGCCAGTCCGAAATGCGGGCAATGTGCTCCATACGCGCACGCCCTCTGCTGTTCTCGAACACGATCTCATCGATCTTGCCCTGCACCCTGCCCGACGTGTTCCGCGTGACGTGTTGCAGCAGGTGCCGAAGATTCTCAGGTGAGGCCTCCAGGTACAGCTCGTCAAGTGGAAGCAACTCCTCCACATTCTGAAACCGCTCGGACAGGCGCGCGTGGCCGTCCGTGATGGCCCCGACTCGGCCCACCAACCGGCGATAAGGCAGCATGCGCACATCTTCGACCGGCACCTGGCGCTCGACCGTCAACCCATCCAGCCGAACGCCTTGCCCATGCAAGACGGCAAGACTGGTTGCGCAGGTCTTCTGTATCTCAATGTCCCACAAAAGACCGAGTGGTTCTGCGTCCGGCAGCTTTAGCGAGCGAATCGCGATCAAGACGCGCGACTGCAGATGAAGATGCCGGTCGGCTTCGGTGAAGCCCGTCGGCAAGGTGCGACCAACCGTGGTAATCGGGTTATAGCGCGCCACCAGTCGTCGATTGGAACTGAGCAACGTCACGAGACGTTGTTCGAGCAGCGGACGAATGAGCGAAGCATTCTCAACTACCGAAACAACCTTCTCTTCGCCAATAGGCGTAGCGCCCAATGCAAGCGGCAGCGCCACGATCTGATCCGAGCGACGGGTGACGGCGTAGTGCGCGCGGTGCTCGTCACGCAATTCCCGGAATTGCTGCGCGTCCTTGAACGGCAAGGTCTGCAGCCGAATGGCATCGCCGCGCACCCGCAACGGCGTGAAATTGAGCTGCAGCTGTCGTCCCATAAGCCGTCACATCCTCTTGTGTCGTCGGATCAGTATCCGAATTTTTAGGATTGATTTCTCGATGAACCACATCCTACGCATCCGCCAGGACGGCTTCCCGAAGCCGTTGTCGATCCCAGCAATAAGCGCTTCGACAACCTGGCGGTTCTTACCGGGATAGATGCCGTTGTCGTGCAACATGACCAGCAGCGGCTCGATCGAGATGGCACTCGAATAGCCGGTCTCCTCGTCCTTGCCATCCATCACGAGCGATTCGACAAGCACCCCCAGCAAAAAGCCATATTCACTCAATACCGGGCCACCGCTAAAACCACCCCTCGCAGAACACGAGATGATGAAATGCGGGTGCGGCCCACTGTATTTGTCCACCACCGCGTTGACTTCTCCTTCAGACGCCAGGAGCACAGCGAGCTGCGAAAACGGAACCGGCGGATAGCCCATGAGCAGCACTTTCGAGAGCACCAACTCGTCGCCGAGCCAGTCATCCAGATGCCCACCGATCTCGATATGGTCCGTTTGCACAAAGCCTTTCGGTGAACCATGAATCGTCGTCATGTGCAGGTAGTGCGACAGATCCAGATCGGTCTTCATCAAGGCCAGGTCGATGCGATCGTCCTTGTTAAAGATCACCGACTGCACGGTCAATGCCACCGACGCATACTCGGACACCACTTCCTGCACGACACCATCGCGCAGCACATGGGCCGCCGTGACCAGCCAGCCGTCACCAATGTGGAAGGCGGTGCCGGTACTCAAATCGCCCATCGGCGTCTGCACCGTGATGCGCACCAAGGCTGGCCTGTAGCTTTGGCATAGCGCCCGCAGGTCCATATCCGTCAGCCTGATTACGGGATCAAGGTCAGCAGAACCTGCTGAGCGATGCCACTGGTGGCGCCGGCAAACCACCCCGGCGCGGCCCCGGTGAAGCCGCCGGCGACGACCGGCTGATACGGATCTGTCGTGATGTCGATCTCGTAGTAACGCAACTGATTGCCAAACTTCCCCAGCGCAACACCCGTCACGGAGGCGGCACCGGCTTTGCGCAAGAAGGCCGCGGCAACGCCAAACGACACCCCGTAGGTCGTGCAGTCATCCACGACGATCACATGCTTTCCGACCAATCGTCCGCTCTGTTTGTAGAACGGGTTCAGATGAACGGTCAGAATTTGGCCGGTCGGATCGGTTCGATCACCGCCACCGCCCGCCGAGCGCTTCGGCGAAGGGGTGTGACGGATGAACAGCGGCTCATCCCGCTTGGAGAAGCGAACGCGGGAAACCGTCGTCCGCAAGCGATGCGTGAAATCGCTGAGGATCTCGTCATCGTCGTTCGCACTCTTCGACGACGGATAGACGCCCCATACCAGTCCATCCAGTTCGTTCACTTTTTCCATGAGCAGCGAACGCGAGGTGACGGCCAGCAAGGCATTCAGTCTCCCGCCGCCACCTTTGACGGTGGCGGTCAGCCGCTGCGCAAACAGTTGCTGCGTGACGTCCTTGCCAAGGCCGGACAAGTCGCTGAGCGCACGCACGCGATAGCGGCCGGCGTCGCCTGCATACCACCACTGTCCCGACCAGCCGGCCGTCAGGTTGATGATCTCTTGCAGCTGCGCGGCAGTGTCCACGCGAATGCCCAGTGAGGCGACCTGCGGTGCTGCCGACCATCCGGCTGCCACGAGAATCGCACCGCCGTTCTTGCCCATCTGGACGTCTTCGTCCTTTGCCGCGAGAACCAGCGCATCGAAGGGATTGAGCCCAAACTTCTTGGCGTTCTGCGACACGATCTCGCCCGATTGCCGCCCTCGACTTTGCAGGAACTGAACGCCGCTGGTACCAAACGCACCGTTGAACCAGGCCGGTTCCCCATGATTGGAAATCAAGCCCACGGGATTGCCCGCCGCCTTGGCGTTGATCAACACCTGGGCGAGTTGCGGGTCGGGCTGGCCATTACGCAGGACAGCGTCCGGAGAGGTCATGACGATCAGCATGTGGGGTGTCCCTTGTCCTGTTCTTAGATGCTGTCAAAATCCAAGTCCACCGACTTGGGCGCTCGCCGCGCGAGGAACAACCCGACGATGCGTGCCTCGGGAAATCGCCGCCCCAGCACTTGCTTCACCGCCTTGAAATGGCAGCCTGTGGTGAGCACGTCGTCCACGACAAAAATGGTCTGGGGGGCCGGCTCGGCCAAGCTCTCGTCGAGTTGATAGTTGGCCACCAGTTCGTCGGGCGTCGGGCGCGTGTCCGACAAATGGGCCGCCGCCGACGATTCGCGCTGGACGACCAGTTCGCGGATGTCGGTGTGACGCCCCTTGCAGACGGCCTGCAGCAATTGCAGCATGCGATCGTCGTATAGCGGATCGTTCTTCACCTTCGACGGCGGAATCGGGACGAAGGTGATTTCGGCGTCGGCCTTGATCGCAGCACGAAAGATTGCCGCTGCCTGCAGGATCGCGCGCTCTTTGTATTGCCACTGCGCGGTTCCACGCTTGTCCATGGACTTCTTGAAGTTGAGGATCAGCTGGTTGGTCTCGCTGTAGGCATGCCCTTCGCCCGCAGTGTATTCACCTGCGTAGTAGCAAATGTCCTGCGCGTCCAGATAGTGATGATCCGGAAGTGTCAGGGCATCGATCTTGAGTACGCGCTTAGCCAAGAGCTGCCCTGATGTCGTCGATGCCGGTGACGCGGATGGCCCCTTGATCTTGGAACTTGGCCGGCCATGTCAGCTTTGGATTGCGAAAGCAGTTGTCCAGAATGAACAACTTGCGACCCTGCTGCAGGGCCGCGCGTGCCTGCGCCAGGGTGCCCGACGTATCGCTGGCTTCGACGATGACCGTTGCCTGCGCGAGCGCTGACATCGTGACATTGCGTTCCGGGAAGAACAGGCGGTTGCTACGGTAGTCCTGGGTCGAGTAGCGCCAGATCGGCACCTGGCTCACCAGCAAGAATTTCTCGGCAATCAGGTCTTGCAGCGCCCGGTTCTCGGGCGGGTAGTACTCGGTAATCGGTGTACCGATCACGGCGATCGTGCTGCCGCCGTTGTCAATGGCCGTCGTGTGTGCCGCGGTGTCCACGCCTTTGGCCAAACCGGAGACGATGGTGTAGCCGTCTTGGACCAGCAGCTTCACCAACTTGCGGGTTCGGCGCAGGCCGTCGTCGGAGACGCTGCGCGAGCCAACGATGGCGATCCGCTTGGGCGAGTCGATCAGATCCCACCAGCCTCGGTAGTACAAGAGTTCGACGGGATGCGCGGCATCGCGCAACCGATCAGGGTAGTCTTCCGCTCCATGCACACGCACACCAAAATCGTGAATCTTCGCGTGCGCAATCTGGTCTCGCACCCGCCGTAGCGCCGTGTCAATTTCCTCTTCCGAGACCAGCTCGGAGGGCATCGCATTCGGACTATCGCGGAAGCAGTCAGCGATCGTCTTGAACGTCGCTTTTTGATGCGCCCACAACGCCTCGTACGCCGCCATCTCCCGAGACGGTGAAATCGGTTTGTTGCTCAGTACTGCGTCAATGTCATTCATCGCTTGACTGATCTCCATAGACGCGCCAATCAACGCTTCGGCGAAAATCGAAACGGCACGACGTTGCTGTCCGTGGCAATCGGTGCGTTCGCGCTGCTGGGCACTGAACGCAACCGAGCCAGCTGCACAACCTTGGGCTTGCCCTGGAAATACCCTTCCGATAAGCCAACCAGCATCTCGATGTCATGGGCCGCCAAGCCAATGTGCCTGGGGATCGAGTCAAGCGGCATCACATTTTCCTCGACGAGCAGATCGATCGTTCGACGCAGCAGGCGCGGCCGCTCGGGCGGCCTATCGCCGTCGCCCGGCTCGGACTTCGCGCCCCAACGGGCGGACCGACGTTTGAACAGCGACTGCGCCGCTTCTTCATCCAGAATCTTCAGCGCACGCAAACGCATCACGATCGCAGCGACGGACACACCCCATCTGCGTTTGAGCAAGAGAAGATCGTCTAGCGTCACCGGCGTGCGAACTTCATTGGCAAACGTTTCGGCCGGCAGCAGGAATGCGCCCGCAAAGCGATGGGCTTGCTGTTCCAGTTGCTTATGACGGTCTCGCTCGGTCGGCCGGGGAATGAACCGATGCAGGATCAGGTGGCCAAGTTCGTGCGCCAAGTCGAAACGGCTTCGATAGCCGTTATCCTTGTCGGCCGAAAGTAAGACCAGCGGGCGCCCCAGCGCATCGCTCCATGCCGACAGGCCCTCGATCTGCGAGATGCCCGTTTCCTCGCGGATCAGGACCACCCCAGCGCCTTCAATGGCCAGCGCCAGGTCGGGCACCGCCGTACGACCGATACGCCAAAGATCGCGGCATTCGCTCGCCGCCAGTTCAATCTCGTCAGGCGTGATCTCGTCGGGCTCCTTGAACTGCCGGGTCGGCAAATTCAGCGCCGGGTAGTCCACGAACTCGGACAACGCGAGCGCGACGTCCTGCGCCCACTCCATGCGCGCTTCCAGCATCGCGCGTGCCGCCACGTGGGCGGACGCGTTACTGCGAAACAGCGGCAGCGACACCTTGGCCGAGGGCGCGCGCGTGAACCATTCGGGCGTAACGTTGACCACGCCGGCAAGGCGCTCCAGGGTTTCCCGCTCGGGCGCCTGATTGCCCGACCGCCATTTGCTGACCGTCGCAGGCGACACGCCGACCAGCGAGGCAAGTTGCGCTTGGCTCAAACGCCTCGCGGCAAGAATCTGACTGAGGCGCTCGCTTTCAAAACCTTGAATACCACCGCGGCTCATGACGCGCTGCCATCGTTGCCCTGCTTCTTGATCTTCTTGAGCATGGGCTTGGCCAAATCGTCCTGCGCCGCCGGCTTTTGTTCATACCGCTGCAGGAACGCATTCAGTGGTTCCTTGAACAGCCAGCCGCGCATCTCGCGGTCGGGTACCGCAATCTGGATCGACACGGGCGACTCTGGCTGGATGTGCAGCGAGCCCGAGAAGCACGCCACGAAAAACGCGACCGCATCGGCGGGCGCTGTGTATTGATCGAACAATTCCGGTTGCACCAACGGCTCGATAGCCTTGTTCGCATAGGACATCTGGCGGCGCGTGTGGCTACGTCGGCCGTTGATCCAGAAGCCGTCCGGGATGTTGAACCTAGCCAGGGTGAACACCCCGGCTCGGCCGCTGACGATACCGTTACCGCGAATAGCGGTTGGCGAAGCCTCGCCCATCTCCAGCGCCCGATGAAACGCCTCGTTCATGTGGAAATGCCGCAGTTGACCCACGACATGGGGCAAGTGGCCTTCGTCCATGCCTTTGGATGCGGCGTGCGCGCGCTGGGCGCCGACGGTCAAGGCTTCCTCGATGCCCATGACCAGCTCGCGCGGCAGGCTGCGCTGCAAAAGGTCGGGGATTGTGTCTACGGGCGGCTGGGCCATTCGTCCTCCAAAGATCAGATTTCGCTGATCGGTATTTTACTACCAAAAAGTTTCGTTTAGCACGAAAAACTACGCGAATGCTTGCCTCCATGGCAAGCACGGGAGCTTCCATCCCTTGCAAAGTGTCAGAAAATCATCCATACTTCTATCAGTTAGGAGATTCCCACCATGCAAACCCTCGCCAAACAAGTTCTGGAGCACGCCGCCGGATTGCCGGAGGGCACACCCTTGGTCGCCAAGGAACTGCTCCATCTGGGAACCCGGGCGGCGGTAGACCAGGTGCTGTCTCGACTCGTCCAGCGCGGCACCCTTCTGCGCGCCGGCCGTGGCATCTATGTCCTTCCGGTGGAGAGCCGTTTCGGTTCTCGCGCTCCCTCGGCCTCCAAAATGGTCGAGGGACTGGCCCACCAACGCGGCGAAACCATCGTGTCGCATGGTGCGGCGGCGGCCAACGCGCTGGGCCTCACCACGCAAGTGCCCGTGCGCTCCGTCTACCTGACCTCCGGCCCCAGCCGCCGTTTGAAGCTGGGAGCCCAGACCGTCGAATTCCGGCACGCGCCGGTATGGCAGTTGATCTTTCCTGGCCGCGCTGCCGGTGATGTCGTGCGGGCGCTGGCCTGGCTGGGGCCAGAGCGCGCAGGTGAAGCGCTGCGCACGCTACGCACCAAACTGCCGCCGGCCGAGATAAAGGAAGTCGCATCGGCACGTGCGCGCCTGCCGACATGGATGGCGAAGGAAGTAAGCGCGCTGGTGTCACATGGCTAAGTTCTTCGATCTTTCTGTCGATGAACGGCTGGAAGCCCTGGCCCAGGCGGCCGACGCTTCCGGCCGGCCTCCCCACCTGCTGGAAAAGGATGTCTGGGTGGTGTGGGTTCTGCGTCACCTCTTCGCCGCACCCTACGCGCCGCATCTCATATTCAAGGGCGGCACCTCGCTGTCGAAGGCCTACGGCGTCATCCGTCGTTTTTCCGAGGACGTGGATCTCACCTATGACATCCGCGCCATCGCCGGCGATCTGATCGGCGAGGCAGACACGCCCCTTCCTGCCAGCAAGAGCCAGGAAAAGAAATGGACCAAGGAGATTCGCACCCGGCTGGCTGAATGGGTGACGGCCGACGTCGTCCCGCAGCTTCAGCAGGACCTGGAGCAGCAGGGCCTGCCCGCCAGGGCCCGCGCCGAAGGCGACAAGGTGTTCATCGACTACACGCCGCTGGCGTCAGGAACGGGCTATGTGCGGCCGGCGGTCATGCTCGAATTCGGCGCGCGCTCCACCGGGGAGCCATGCGAACCGCGCGTGGTCCGCTGCGACGCTGCCGCGCACCTGCAAGGCGTGGAATTTCTCGAGGCGACGCCGCAGGTGATGCGCGCCGAGCGGACCTTTTGGGAAAAAGCCACCGCGATCCACGTGTTTTGCGCGCAAGGGGTCTTTCGTGGTGGCGAGCGCTTTGCGCGTCACTGGCACGACGTAACGCGTTTGGACGCCGCCGGCTTCGCTGACGCGGCGATCGCCGACAAGGCACTCGCGAAGGCCGTGGCCGATCACAAGAGCATCTTCTTCGCAGAAAAAAGCTCGGACAACGCATCGATCGACTACCACGCCGCGGTCTCGGGCGGGCTGTGCCTGGTGCCAAACGACGGGGCCTTGGCCAAGTTGGCCACCGACTACCAGCACATGGTCGATGACGGGCTGTTCCTCGATGAGGTCGAATCGTTCGACGCCCTCCTCCAGCAATGCCAGGCCATTCAACAGAAGGCGAATGCGGTATGAGACGCAGCCGATCAGCCCCGCCCGAAACAGTCAGCTCACGGCAGTCAGCTCACGGCAGGCAGCTCATGCCCGGCATCTCTTCCATTGAAGGACGCAAGCTGGAACGCCTGTTCCGTACGGGCGGTGGGTACACGCGGCGCTACGGTGAAGGCGTGCTCCGGACCACGAACGCCGCTTCTTCGGAAGCGGCGGCGGCAAAAGCCGAAGTGGGAAGAAAATCCCTCGCCGCAAGGCGTGCCGATTCGATTCCGGCCTCGGGCACCAATTCGGAAGCCGTTCCTGCTTATGCAGGAGCGGCTTTTTTCGTTAGTCCGAGCACTGCTGCCGTTCTATTAGACCGCTTCTTGCTTCCCGACCTGAGCGCGTACTTCATTCACAAGCCTTTGCCAGCGTCGTCTTGGCTGTCAAAGTCATCCTCGTCAGCCAGCTCTGCCTCAACATACTGCTCGTACTTCCGCTGGTAGCCGATAGCGGGGATCTTATTGACGTACTTCGTGGGCTGCGCGATTAGAAGTGGACTTGCTTTCACCAAAATAGAGCCGTCATCTTGCTCGTCTACGGTTCGGACTAGACAATAGATGATGTAGCGATTTTTTCCGCCGATCCGACCAATTGCGGACATCGACATCAGGAAGATCGGATCGAGAATCCACTCGATACGAAGATTCTTGCGGGAGTAATGCATCACTACTGGTGGTGTCGAAGCAGTGATAGGCAAGTCTGGCTTCTTCGCATACACGCCGCCTATGAAGAAGGCATATGCCCCTTCAGTCGCCTTAAGCTGCGGTCGCCCCGCAGACGCTGCGGCGTCTAAATCTACAAAGTCAACGGTTTTTGCGATCTCCTGCATCAGTTGCTTGTAGTGCTCCGTCTCTTGATGCGTTATGTAGTCAAAGAGATAGCGTCCGCCGGAGAGATTCGTCTGTACATACTTCTGGTCAAATGAACCGTCAGTCTTCAGTATGCCTACGCGCTTCAGACCGCCCGTTAGATCAGTGTTCGGGATTTTCTTGAACAGTCGGACGCATAGTTCCTCAATACGTTTTACATTGACGTAGTCAATTGCGTCATCGCTCACGTCAATCTTTTGCGCGGCTCGTTGAGCATTCGCAATTTCAACGCTCTTCTCCCAAGAAGCCTTCGCCCGTCTGATCTGATCATCGGTCAAGCGTAGCGTCAGCCCCCCTTGGTGCGCCAAATCGTGATCAGTCGGACAGAGAACCGCCAGGTTCGTATAACTGTTGTCCTGCGTCTTCTCATACTCAACTATGTGGTGGATGATGTACGCAGGGCTCTTCGCACCCTTACATGCACAGCAAACGAAGTTACTGGATTCGAGAAGCAACTGTGCGACGTCAGGGTCGATCGCCGCGCGCCGCACCGCGACGGCAAGAGCTTTCGCCTCACTTTCAGACAGGCCGTACTTGGACACCATGTCTTTCTGGCTAAGCACTCGTGCCTTGGAAACTGTGAGCCCTGCGTCGTTAGCTTTCTCCGCCAAATCGCTTGCAACACCATACTGGACCAGCGTGTCTAGAGTTCTTTGATTCATTGATGTTTATGCGAGGTCGATGAGCGAATAACCGCAATTGGCATAACGACCATTTAAACATCAAAGCATCAACTACTTTAAGGTGGTCGCGGTGTTTTTTCGCTTGAATCCCCGATCCCCGGCCATGAAGGCTTCGAGCATGTGCGGGATCAGCGTCGCAGCATCGACCGCCTCGCCGTAGGTCTGCGCGTGCATGGCCGCGTAGCGGTCAAGGTCGGCCTTAAGCGTGGCCGGGCACGCAAAAGTCAGCTTGATGCTTTCGGTCTTCGGCAGCGGCCCGAGCCGCAGCTTTCTGGTCGTGCTCATTGCAAAGCTCCCCGATTGAAGAACAGTGGCTGGTACGGCCGCAGCACGATGTCGCGGTTAACGATGATGCTGACTGGCAGCCCCGGTCGTTCGGTCAAGGTCGGTTGGATGTTGAGGTTGCGGCGCGTGAATTCCTGGCCGACCTGATTGGCCGTGTCCTGAGCGCTATCCCGGAACGCGATCACTGTATTGCCGTTGGCATTGCCCTGGTTCGAGACGGCCAGCTCGGAACCCGCGCCCAATATAGTGGACAGCGCGGCACCAGCCAGAATGCGTCCCCAATGCCAGTCGACGCCATCCTCCAGACCGGCGTAGCCAGCCGGATCGGCACCAGCCAGGTTGTCCAACGTGAGCGAAGACGTGTCCGGTAGGATGATGCGGTTCCACACAATCTGCACGCGGCTCTGCCCGTAGGCGACCTGGCTGTTGTATTTGCCAAGGATGCGCGAACCCTGCGGAATCAGCAGATAGCGGCCCGTCGCCGTGTCGTACACCGGTGCCGTCACGGTGCCGATCACGTCGCCCGGCAGGTCGGACTTGATACCCGTCACCAGCGCCGCCGAGATTACGGTGCCGGCCATCACCTGATACGGCGAGGCCGGCGCTTGCAGACTGCCGGAATTACGGGTTTGCGTAGTTCCGGCTTTCTGGAACGCCTCTTTCTGGTCTTGCCGGTTCTGCACGGCGGTCGGATCGGCCGGCTGCTCCGCTGTAGAGGCCGGGCTTGCGGCCTGCGGGTCGAAACCCGCTAGGCCGGGCGCCGGCACAGCCGAAACAGTTTGCGTAGACGCAGCGGTCGCGGCAGCGGCGCGCTGCGGGTTGCTGGAGCGGAAGAACACCGACGACCCCGCCGCCGCTTCGGCCTCCTTGCGCAGTGCGTCGCGCTCGGCCGCCGCCGCATCCTGACCGGACGGCGCGTAGTTGGCCACCACCGGCTGCTGCGACTGGACGATAGCCGGGCCGAGATCGCCCGGCAGCGGCGGCCCTAGCTCTGGCACTTTCGCCGGCAGCGGTGTCGGCTGCGGCGGCAGCTTCGAGTAGTCAGCGGGAAGCTGGCCGAGTTCTTCGGACTTCGATACGCGATCGACGTTATATAGCTCGCTCGCATCGGTGTTGCCGCGCGGATGCTTCGGTTGCAACGACCACATCGTTGCGCCCAGCACCGCAGCGCCGAGGCCACCAGCCAGCAACGCCAGCGTGCGACGGTTCAGGCGCGTCACCGGGCGCGGCTGCGCCCGCAGCGCCACATTTTCTGGTGCGACCTTGGGTGCGGCTTCGGGCGCGGCATCGGAAATCGGCACATCTGGGGTTTCGTCCTGGCTCATGGTCAGTTCCCCCGCGTGCCATCCGTACGCTCGATGCGCACCACGTCGCCCTTGTCACCGCCGAGACGCAGTTCGGCTGCGCCGAACAGCCGATCCACGATGTAGTACGGAGAACGGACACGGTAGTTGACGAGCTGGCCGTCGCCCTGCGCGCCAATGACGAACAACGGCGGCAGTTCGCCCTGGGCGATGCCGGGCGGAAACTCGATATAGACCTTCTCGCCATCGTCGAAGGCGCGCAGCGGCTTCCACGGCGGATTGCTGCCGCTGATCGCATAGCGGAAACGAATCTTCTCCAGCGACAGGCCGATATCGACGGGTGCCGCTGCCTGCGCGGCTTGATCTTGCCGCTGCAAGGCGAGCATCTGGTCTTTCGGATACTCCCACGACACCGACGCCATCCATGCCTTGTCGGTCGAGGTCAGTTCGATCAGGTAGGTACGCCGGCTGGTGGTGATGACGAGGTTTGTCTTAAGGCCCGAACGGATCGGTTTCACCAGCACGTTCACGCGCAGCGCGTCGCCGGCGCCGCTGGACGTGTCGCCGACGATCCAGCGCACGGTGTCGCCGGCAGCGACCGTCACCAGCTCCTCGCCGGCCTGAAGCGAAATCACAGTGACGCGGCCCGGCGCGGCATAGACCTGATAGAGCGCGCCGTCGGTGAAGGGCCAGACCTGGATCGCGTTGACGAAGCCCTCGCGCGTGGGAGCCATGCGCGCCTCCGCATTCGCACGCGAGACACGCGCGGTTTCGTCGGCCGGTTCCGGTGCGGGTTTGGCGTCATCCACGTCCGGCAGCGGCTTCATCTGCGCCGGCATCGGCAACACCTTCGGCACCTCTACCACTTCGACCGGCATGGGTGGATCGGGTTGCTTCTGTGCCTGCACCGGCTCGTCGAGCGAGATGTGCGGCGGTGGCTTGCCCTGCGAGGCGCAGCCCGACAGGACTGCCACGATCAGCACGAAAGCGTAAAAACGGAAAGACAGGTTCATGGCTTGGCTCCTTCGGACGCATCCAGCTCCCGGCTCCACGACAGGCCGTTGACGTAGATGCCGAGCGGGTTCTTGCGCAGCCGCTGTTCGGTGCGCGGGGTTTGCAGGACGATGGACACCACGGCATTCCAGCGTTCGGTGCCGGTCGGTGCGCCGTTGGCGAAGTGCTGTTCCGTCCAGCGCACGTTGAATGACGCATCGCTGGCGCGCGTCACGCTGGTGATCTGCACCGTCACCGACTCCTTGCCGACGCGCGCGAACGGGTCGTTCTTGCTGGCGTAGTCGTTGAGCACGGCCGCGCCCTTGTCCGTCGTGTAGTCGTAGGCGTCGAGCCAGTTCTGCCGCACCACGATGGGGTCGATCGACAACGAGCGAACCAGCGTGATGAAGTTCGCCAGGTGGTAGGCGATCTGCGCATCCGCAGGCCGGTACAGCGTGGCGGCTTCGCCGACCGCGCGCACCTGGCCGGTCTTGTCCACCTCCACCACGTAGGGCGTGACGATGGATTGCGCCGAGCGCCACACAAGGCCGCCAGCCATCAGCAGCGCAAGCGCGAGGCAGCCAAAGGCCATGAAGCGCCAGTTCTTCGCCTGCACGCGGGCCGAGCCGATGCGCTCGTCCCACACCTGCGCGGCGGACTGGTACGGAGTAGCAGGCTGCGGCGTACTCGCGTAGCGCACCTGCGGTCGCTTGAATCGCATGGCGGGTTCTCCTCAAGGGGCGTTCATTCGTCGGGTTGGCCCAGGCTCGGGCCTTGTGCCGAACCGCCGCCGTCCCCGCCGTGCAGCGTGTGTGCGGCGGTGGTCGCGGCATGGGTGATCTGCTGGCGGCGGTGCAGTCGTTTGGCCCACGCGGGTTGCGGCTGGTCAGCGGGATTAGCGGTGGATTCGCCGGAAGCAGCCGCGCCGGGCGACGTGCCGCCGGTACTGGATGCACCTGCGCTGGTGCTTGCGCTGTCCGAACGGAACGCAGCGGCAGCGCGTTGCCCGAACGAGCGCGCGCCAGCGGCGGCCTTCTGGCCGACGGCCCGAGCGCCGGTCTTGGCGACATTGCCAAAGCCCGCCATCGCGCCTTTCGCGCCGCCACCGGCGGCAGCGGAGCCGGCCTGGAATGCCGAGCCGGCACTGCTGGCCGTGGAGGCGGCCATACGTGCGCCTTTGCCGAGCGCGCTGGCGGCGGCCGGCGCCATGCGCGCCCCGGCCGCGACGGCACCGCCGACACCCGTAGCCGCCGCACTAATGGCGACAGCGGTGCCGGCTGCGCCCACGGCGGCGCCGGCCATCGCGCCCGCGCCGAGCTGCGGTGCGCCGGATACCAGGCCGGTCGCAATGCCCGGCCCGTAGATGCCGAGCGCAAGCAACGCGAGCGAGGCCAGCATCACCACCAGCGCATGGTCGATGGACGGCTCGCTGGGCGTCGTCGGGAACTGCGCGAACAGGCCCGTGCCGATGCCGACGATAACCGCCAGCACCAGTACCTTGATGCCGGCCGACACCACGTTACCGAGCACTTTTTCTGCAAGGAACGCGGTCTTGTTCCAGAGCGCGAACGGCACCAGCACGAAGCCGGCCAGCGTGGTCAGCTTGAACTCGATCAACGTGATGAAAAGCTGCACCGCCAGCACAAAAAAACAGACGATGACAGTCAGCCAGGCGAGGAACATCACGACGATGGGCGTGATGTTGATAAACACCTCGGGGAAGCCCGCCATGTCGCTGATCTGTTCGAGGATCGGCATACCGGCGTCGATGCCGGTCTTGGCGAGATGCCCAGGTTGCAGAAACGTCTCCATGCTCACGGCCGAGCCGGTAGCCGTCAGGCCGAGGCCGGCGAAGGAACGGAACACGACGCCGGACAGCATGTTGAAGTTACCGATGATGTAGGCGAAGGCGCCGACGTAGAGCACCTTGCGGATGAGCTTCGCCATCACGTCTTCGCCCTGGCCGGTGGCGTGGCCGAGCGACCAGTAAAGGCCCGCCAGCGTCATGTCGATGACCACCAGCGTCGCGGTCAGAAATCCGACCTCGCCACGCAGCAGGCCAAAGCCCGAGTCGATGTAGGTGGAGAAGACATTGAGGAAGTGGTCGATGATCGAAACGTCGTTCATGGCCGTTGCTCGGTCGATTCGCTGGGGCCGTCGAAGCTGGCCGGAATGGGCGGCAGGTCGGCCAGCGTCGGGTACTCGCCGGGGCCGACGCGCCCGGAGAAAAAGCGCCGCAGGTTGGCTTGTTCGACCTGCGCGCAGAACGCGGCATCGTGCTGGCCGTGCAGGCATTGCCCGTGCAGCGCATGCAATCGTGCGGGGTCGGCGGCGAGCGCATCGACCGACAGCGCCTGCGGCCGGTCGCAACCGGCCAGCAGGCACGCGATGACGGACAGGACGGGCACGCGGTTCATGGCCGTCAGTTCCCGTAGAAGCTCACTGTTTCCGGCGTGTACGGCGTGCCGGTGCCGAGGAACCGCTGCGTGATGACACGGCCTTGCTCGACGGCGGCGGCCTGCCTCGCCAGTTCCAGCGCCGACGCGCGGCCCTGCGTGAGTTGGAGCTGCTGCGTCTGGATCGACTGCTTGGCCTGCAAGGCGAGAAGCTGATTGGTCGCTTGCTGCGCTTGCAGTGCGCCGGTCGCGGACTGGCTCTGGCCCACGAGGTCGGTCAGCACGCCCTGGTCAGTGGTCACGTTCTGTGACACCTGCGCCTGCATCTGCATCGCGGTCTGCAAGCCGTTGAGCGTGTTCTGCCAACGCTGGTGCGCGTCCTGGTACATCTGATTGCCGCTCACGGTCGCGGCGTACTGCTGCGGGTACAACTGCGCAAACTGCTGATCCATGCTCTGCACCTGGAACGCCAGCCCCTGCGCCTGCGTGATGAGCTGCTGCGTGGTCGCCAGATTCGATTGCAGGCGACTGAGCACGTTGAACGGCAGGCTCGCCAGATTGCGCCCCTGATTGACGAGCATCTGCGCTTCGTTCTGGAGCTGGTTGATCTGGTTTTCGATCATTTCCATCGTGCGAATCGCGGTCAGCGTGTTCTGCACGAGGTTGGTCGGATCAATGACGGTGATGGCCGCCGCCGGCTGTGCGAGCAGCAGCGAACCGGACAGTACGGCGGCGAGCGAAGCGGAAAGCACACGGGTTTTCATGGCGAAACCTCCAGCGGCTGAGAAGCAAGGAAGGAAGCCGCAGATGGCGCGGACGGCAACAGGTCGGCTGCCCAATCGAGGCCGCGATGACGCAGCCACGCACCGGCAAAGCCCGGCGTGCCGGCCTGCGCCAGTACGCGGTCGATGTCGCGTTGGTCTTGGGGCGTGGAGGCGCCCGCGAACGCGAGCGCGACCGGCCCCAGGTCGAGGTCGAACAGACGGTTGCCGAGGCGCGATTGGTAGTAGTAATCGCGCTTGGGCTGCGCGGTGGCGACGATCTCGATTTGCCGGCTGTTGAGGCCGAAGCCTTCGTAGATCGTGCGAATCTGCGGTTCGGTGGCCTGCGGGTTCGGCAGGAAAATGCGGCTCGCGCAGCTCTCAATGATCGCGGGCGCAATGGTCGAATCCTTGATGTCCGCGAGCGACTGCGTGGCAAAGATCACGCTGACGTTTTTCTTGCGCAGCGTCTTGAGCCATTGCCGGATGCGCGCAGCAAATACCGGGTCATCGAGAAACAGCCAAGATTCGTCGAGGATCAGCAGCGTCGGTGCGCCGTCGAACCGCTCATCGAAACGCGCAAACAGATAGCCCAGCACGGACAGCACGGCGGCCTTGCTGTGCATCAGTTCCTCCATCTCGAAGCACTGCACGTCAGCCGCGCCGAGCCGGTCGTGATCGGCGTCGAGCAGCTTGCCGTGTGCGCCGCCGAGCACATATGGCGCAAGCGCCTGGCGCAGCGCGTTCGATTGCAGCAGCACCGACAGGCCCGTAAGCGTGCGCTGTTCGAGTGGCGCACCGGCGAGACTGCCGAGCGCCGACCAGATGGCCGCTTTCTCGTCGGGGCCAACCGCGACGCCTTCGTGCGTCAGGCGACCTTCAACCCATTCGGCGGCCCAGGTGCGATAGCCCTCCTGGTCGATGCGCGCGAGCGGCTGGAACGCGATTGCGCCATCGGCGCCGAGGTCGTAATACTCGCCGCCCAGGCCCAGCGCCGTTGCCCGCATCGAGCGGCCCATGTCGAAGGCGAAGATGCGCGCGCCGGGATAGCGGCGGAACTGCATCGCCAGCGTGGCGAGCAGCACGGACTTGCCCATGCCGGTCGGGCCGGCAATCAGCGTGTGGCCCACGTCGCCGATGTGCGTCACCAGCCGGAACGGCGTCGCACCTTCGGTGCGGGTGACGATCAGCGGCGGGCCGTCGAGGTGGGCGTTTTTCTCCGGCCCGGCCCACACTGCCGACACCGGCATCAGATGCGCGAGATTCAGCGTCGAGACGATGGGCTGGCGGACATTCGCATACGCATTGCCCGGCACCGACGACAGCCACGCCTCCACCGAATTGAGGGTTTCGGGAATCGTCACGAAGCCCCGTCCCTGAATCACGCGCTCCACCTGGCGCAGCTTCTCGTCGGCCGTGTCGGCGTCGTCATCGAGCACAGTCACGGTTGCCGTGACAAAACCGAAAGCAACCTGATCGCTGCCGAGCTCCTGCATCGCGGCGTCCGCATCGGCCGACTTGTTGCTGGCGTCGGTATCGACCAGCGGGCTTTCCTGCTGGAAGATCGTCTCGCGCAGCAGCGCGAGGACGTTCTTGCGCTTGGCGAACCACTGCCGGCGCAGCCGCCCGAGTTCCTTCTCGGCTTCGGCCTTGTCCAAACACAGAAAGCGCGTGCTCCAGCGGTACGCGAAACCAAGCCGGTTGAGGTCGTCCAGAATCCCCGGCCAGGTCGAGGTGGGAAAGCCCCGCACGGTGACGACGCGCAGATGTGCGTCGCCGAGCATCGGCGCGAGGCCGCCGACCAGCGGCATGTCGGCCAGCAGTGCGTCGAGATGGAACGGCACCTCCGGCACCTTGACGCGATAACGCCGCGTCGAGACGGTCGCGTGCAGGTAGGTCAGCGTTTCGGCATCGTCGAGCCAGTCGATTTCCGGCATCACGCCGTCGAGCAAATCAAAGACGCGCGCGGTTTCCGCGACGAACGCGGCCAGGCGCTCGCGCCAGTCCACGCCGGTAGTCGGCGTGTTCTCGTAGAGCAGCTTGGCCGCGCGGGCGCGGGATTCCTCGGGCGACAGATATTGCAGCGTGAGGTGATAGCCGCTCTCGAAGTGGTTGCCCGATTCCTCGAAGGTCGCTCGGCGCTCCTCGTCCACCAGCCACGACAACGGCTCGGGAAAATCCGAGTGCGGATAGTCGGCCGCCGCCCGGCGCTCGGCTTCGACGTACAACGCCCAGCCGGCACCGAGCCGGCGCAGCGCATTGTTCAGGCGCGCGGTCGTGGCGATCAGTTCGCCTTGCGTCGCGCTATCAAGGTCGGGACCGCGAAAGCGTGCGGTACGCTGGAAACTGCCGTCCTTGTTGAGCACGACGCCGGGCGCGACAAGTCCGGCCCACGGCAGCCAGTCGGCGAGCAAGGCCGGACGATGGCGGTATTCGGCGAGGTTGAGCATCGCGGCATCTCCCGTCACACGTCCAGCAGCGGCTTGTGCCGGAGGTGCCGCGCGAACACCTGCATGAACTGCGCGTCCACGCGCGCGCCCCATACGGCGAGTGAATGGCCGACGATCCAGAGCGCGATACCAGGAATCCACAGTTGCAGGCCCAACCCAACCGCGCCGGAAAGCGTGCCGTTGGCAATCGCCACGGTGCGCGGGGCGCCGCCCATCAGGATCGGCTCGGTCAGCGAGCGATGCAGCGGCACCTCGAAGCCCGGCAGGTCATTGGCCGTGCTCATACGACGGCCCCGCCGGAGAAGCTGAAGAACGACAGGAAGAAGCTCGATGCCGCGAACGCGATGGACAGGCCGAACACGATCTGAATCAGCTTGCGAAAGCCGCCGCTGGTATCGCCGAAGGCCAGTGCCAAGCCGGTCGAAATGATGATGAGCACCGCGACGATCTTGGCGACCGGCCCCTGGATCGAATCGAGGATGGATTGCAGCGGCGTCTCCCAAGGCATCGACGAACCGGACGCCTTCGCCGTGCCGGCCGCCATCGCCATGACGACGGCCGACAGCAGGCCGTGGTGCGCCGGCCGGGCCAGACGGCGCAGGCGCGCGAGGATGGAAACCGAATTTACGGGAAAACGGAAAGCAGCGACGTGCATCTGCGTCATGGCAGTTCTCCAGCGTGGTCAGGGGATGGGAGAGGCAGCGGTAGCTCGGGATGCGGCGATGGCTCCAGCGCGTCCGCGAGGCGGTAGCCCATGCCGTCGAAGCCGACGACGCGGGCGATGCTCTCGATGCGGCGCTTGCGGCCGCGGCCAGCGATGTGGATGACGACGTTGACCGCTTCGGCAACGAGCGCGCGCGGCGGATTCACGGCCACTT